>NZ_VTYC01000027.1:0-71497 GCF_013114115.1 Vibrio sp. 070316B
GCCATCTAAATATTGCTTAGCAATGATACATTTTAGCTCTCGGCTATATTTGGACATAAAAAGACCCCCAATAATTGGTGTCCAACTATTGGGGGTCAGTTCACACTCGGGCTTTTTCATTACAGATATTCAGAGTTACTGAACGAACAATACATCAGCTATTGATTGGCGTTCGCCTGTTTATCTGCAACCCATCCAGCCGTTAGCGCCTTGCCTTTACGCAGCCTACGCACCCACATTCTGCTAGGGTGGATGGCTTCCAGCACATCAGCTGGTAGAGGTAGTGGATCGCCACAGATTTGTGATGCTAACACTTCTGCAAGTAATGGAGCTGAGCTTAACCCTCGTGAGCCTAAACCGATAAAACAGAATAGGTTAGGGAAGCTTGTCACCGTTTGAACATCATCTACCGAGTCACGTTGTGGGTTAAAGTTATGCAGATTCTGATATTGCTCTTTAATGGCTTCAAAGTCGCCAACGTTACCGACAAACGGAAGGTGATCGCGGCTTACGCTACGAATGCCTTGGCGCGCTAGGTTGCCACTGGTATCGACCTCTTTTGTCCACTCTTGGTCTGGCAGTGATCCGTGCAGGCGCTCACCATTGTGCTGTTGAACCTCAATGTCAAACTCTTGGTCGATGTTGGTTTTGTCGTAGTTTGCGCCAATGCAATGGTGCCCATTGTTTGGGTTTTGTGGTGTTAAGTAACCATCAAAGCACAACACGGTTTTGAGTTTGTTGAGGTTTTCCGTGGTCGGAATGTGGCTCACTTGACCTTTAACTGGAGTCAGAGGCACAGGTTGAGTCTGCTCAAACTGAGTGAACTTGTGGCCGTTCGCAACAACTACTTGGTCATGTTTAGTTTGAATCTCACCTCGTGGTGTCTCAATAGTGAGTTGCCATTGTTGTTCAGCTTCGAGCCACTCTAACTGAGTCACTTGGTGTTGATAGTGTGTACTTACTTTATTGGTTTCTTCTAATTGACCAATAAGGCGTTGAGTAAGCTGAAGTGGGCTTAACCACCCACCCAGAGGAAAGTAGACACTCTCTTTATCAACTGGCAAACCGACCTTTTCATTTGCTTGCTCTGGTGATAAACGCTGAATCAGATCGGTGTGGAAATTACCTTCCAACATGCGATTGAGCTTCTTAGTCGAGCCTTCATCCCACATCAAAATGTTCACACCACACCAGTTATGATCAAATTCAATAGACTTTGCCGCTTGATTGATGAACTGACGTGCAAACAACAATCCAGGGCCGAATATACGCGAAACGTTTGAGGTCGCCTCACTTAATAGCGGGTAAATTGCACCTTGGTTATTACCAGAGGCGTTACCAGCAGCTTGTGGATGTTCACAATAAAGGGTGATGTTCTTGCCGCGGCGGCTTAGCGTTTTGGCTAATGCAGCACTGGCAACACCACCACCGATGATCGCGATGTCTTGTGAGTCGCTGTGCTCTGATAAGCCATACCAAGGTTTGATATTGGTATGGGCATGTTTTTCGCCAAGTCGGCCTGCAATCATTTCGCGCTTAGTACCAAAGCCTTTGACCTTCTTCATCTCAAAGCCAGCTTCAATTAACCCACGACGCACGAAACCGGCCGCGGTAAAAGTCGCACAGCTACAATCTTGTTTGGCTAGCTTTGCCATGCCATTGAATAGGTTTTGGTTCCACATCTCTGGGTTTTTGCTTGGGGCGAATCCATCTAGGAACCATGCATCCACCAAACCTTTCTTTGGCGTAGGCACGCTTGGCATACAGTCTTTGATATCACCGAACCATAAATCCAATGTGATTGTGCCATCGCCCAATACAATGCGGTGACATTCAGGCAGAGCGATAGGGTAATGTTCTTGGAGTTGCGTCGCATACTCGGCTAATTCAGGCCACGCTTGGTGCGCTTTGATGAGATCCTCTTTGTTTAAAGGATATTTCTCAAAACTGATGAAATGTAACTCTTTGGTAATAGCTTGAGGGTTATCTTTAAGGAAAGCATCGAACCATTGCCAAACCGCAAGAAAGTTGAGGCCTGTACCAAAGCCAGTTTCAGCGATCACAAAACGGCGCTGATCATGTTCAAGCCAACGCTCTGGAAGGTGGTTTTGCTTTAAAAAAACGTAACGAGTCTCTTCCAAACCATTCACGTTGGAGAAGTAAACGTCGTCAAATTGGTCTGAAACTGGCGTGCCAGACTCATTCCATTCCAGCTCAGCATTAGTAATTGAAGTCATAAAATCTATCATTTTGTGATTTGAAGCGATATGTTGGTAGGGATTGTACGAATTTCTAGGAAAGCTGACCACTTTTGTTGGGCTTCTTAGTTATCATCTAGCTGAATTTAGAATTATAGGAATGTCACATGAAACGAGTCGTAATCACCGGTATGGGTATTGTTTCAAGTATCGGTAACAACGTCGAAGAAGTTTTAGCATCACTGAAAGAGGGTAAATCTGGTATTACCGCTTCAGAGCAGTTCAAGGAAAACGGCTTACGCTCTCAAGTTTGGGGTAACCTTAAAATGAACCCTGCTGACCATATTGACCGCAAAAAGATGCGCTTTATGGGTGATGCAGCGGCATTCGCTTATCTTTCAATGGAGCAAGCAATTGCAGACGCTGGCCTAACAGAAGAGCAAGTATCTAATGACCGCACCGGTATCGTTGCGGGTTCTGGTGGTGCTTCTTCTCTTAACCAAGTAAACGCAGTAGACATCATCCGTGAGAAAGGCGTTAAGCGTGTTGGTCCATACATGGTTCCACGTACAATGGCTTCAACGGTTTCTGCTTGTCTAGCAACTCCTTTCAAAATCCGTGGTGTGAACTACTCTATGAGTTCTGCATGTGCAACATCGGCACACTGTATTGGTCACGCAATGGAGCTTATCCAACTAGGTAAGCAAGACGTAGTATTCGCTGGTGGCGGTGAAGAACTAGATTGGTCTCTGACTATGATGTTCGACGCAATGGGCGCACTTTCTACTAAGTACAACGACACTCCTGAGCTGGCTTCTCGTACTTACGATGCAGACCGTGATGGTTTCGTTATCTCTGGTGGCGGCGGCATGCTAGTAATCGAAGAGCTTGAGCACGCAGTTGCTCGTGGCGCGAAAATCTACGGTGAGATCGTAGGCTACGGCGCAACTTCAGATGGCTACGACATGGTTGCTCCTTCTGGTGAAGGCGCGGTTCGTTGTATGAAGATGGCAATGCAAAACGTTGATGGCGTTGACTACGTGAACACTCACGGTACTTCAACTCCAGTTGGTGACGTGAAAGAGCTAGGTGCTATCCAAGAAGTATTTGGTGGCAACAGCCCAGCAATCTCAGCAACTAAAGCGATGACAGGTCATGCTCTAGGTGCAGCTGGCGTACACGAAGCGATTTACTCAACGCTAATGCTAGACAACGGCTTCATCGCTCCAAGCATTAACGTTTCTAACCTAGACGAAGCAGCTGCTGGCCTAGACATTGTAACTGAAGCTCGTGAGCAAGAGCTAACAACAGTTATGTCTAACAGCTTTGGTTTCGGCGGTACAAACGCAACGCTAGTAATCAAAAAATACCAAGCTTAATTAGGCTTGAGTTAGATAGACAAAGGTTAATTGTTAACGGGTGACGCGAGTGCAGTTTCAACACGCACAGGTAACCCATTAACCATGACCCACAGAACAAAGCTTTCTAAACATAGGTTTAGAAATGGAAAGGTTTCCAGAGCTTGATCAGTAGTGGCTTTGGTCAGTACTGGTCGAACAGACGCAGACTCTGTCTCCTGGAGAGCGAGATAGGATCCTTTTGTTCTGGATGTTTGCCCGATTGTTAATTCAATCGGGCATTTTTCGTTTTAGGCTTGAGTAGTAAAAGCTGCGTAGGGCAATCAATCCTTATCTCAACAAGCCTTTATTCATAACGTATTCCATTTGCTACTCGACACCGTGTGTGGAATTTTGCACAATCATTTCAATTCACATTAAGGTCGATAGACCCCAACAAAAGTACTCGCCAAATGAAAATCTTAATCGACGAAAACATGCCTTATGCAGAAGCGCTTTTTAGCCAGCTAGGTGAAGTGACAATGAAGTCTGGTCGCACATTAACTGCGGACGATCTGGTTGACGTAGACGCACTGATGATTCGCTCTGTCACCAAGGTGAACGAAGAATTAATCAGCAAAGCCAATAAACTGAAGTTTGTCGGTACCGCGACGGCAGGTATGGATCACGTCGACCAAGAATTGATGAAAGAGCGTGGCATTTTCTTTACCGCGGCACCGGGCTGTAACAAGGTAGGTGTGGCTGAATACGCGTTCAGTGCAATGATGGTTCTTGCGCAGCAACAAGGCTTCTCTGTATTTGATAAAACAGTCGGTATTATTGGTTGTGGTCAAGTGGGCAGCTACTTAGCAAAATGCCTTGAAGGTATTGGTATTAAAGTTCTACTGAACGACCCTCTAAAACAGCAAGAGGGTGACACTCGTGAGTTTACAGAACTAGAAACGCTGCTTAAGCAATCTGACGTTATCACGCTGCATACGCCAATCACTAAAACGGGTGAATTCCCAACGCATCACTTAATCAATGAGCAAGTGCTAAATAACTTGCGTGCGGATCAAATCCTGATAAATGCGGCTCGCGGCCCTGTCGTGGATAACCAAGCGCTAAAAGCTCGTCTGCAAAAAGCTGATGGCTTCACGGCCGTCCTTGATGTATTTGAGTTTGAACCTGAAGTCGACATGGAGCTGCTTCCTTTACTCGCTTTTGCAACACCTCACGTAGCGGGCTACGGTCTAGAGGGCAAAGCACGCGGTACGACGATGATCTTTAACAGCTATTGTGAGTTCTTAGGCAGTGAACAACGCGCTTACGCGAGCGATCTATTGCCGACAGCGCCTGTGCCTCAAATGAAATTAGATAGAGCTTGGGACGAAGCAACACTGCACAATTTGACTCAGTTGATCTATGATGTGCGCAAAGACGATGCCTTATTCCGTCGCAATATCGCTACGCCAGGTTCTTTTGACAAGATGCGTAAAGAATATTGGGACCGCAGAGAGTACAGTGCAGTCGAGTTAACAGGTGATGATTCTTGTAATCTAGCACCGTTAGCTAAACTCGGTTTTATGGTAAAGCCAACTTTATAAAAGAGAGAAACAATGAGCCAAGAATTTAATATTGCTATTTTAGGTGCGACTGGTGCGGTTGGTGAAACCATTCTTGAAGTACTTAAAGAGCGTAAATTCCCTATCGGTGAACTGCACTTACTAGCAAGTGAACGTAGTGAAGGTAAAACTTACCGCTTTAATGGTAAGACGATACAAGTGCAGAACGTTGCAGACTTCGATTGGTCTCAAGTTCATATCGCATTTTTCTCTGCTGGTGGCGACCTTTCTGAACAATGGGCTCCAGTTGCTGCGGATGAAGGTGTGGTCGTTATCGATAACACATCTAAGTTCCGCTACGAATACGATGTTCCACTGGTTGTGCCTGAAGTGAACCCAGAAGCAATTGCTGAGTTCCGCAACCGCAATATCATTGCGAACCCAAACTGTTCAACGATTCAAATGCTGGTTGCGCTTAAGCCAATTCACGATGAAGTCGGCCTAGAACGTATCAACGTATCTACTTACCAATCGGTTTCTGGTGCAGGTAAAACGGGTATCGATGAGCTTGCTGGTCAAACCGCTAAGCTTCTCAACGGCATGCCAGCTGAAAACTCAGCATTCCCACAGCAGATCGCGTTCAACTGTATCCCTCAAATTGATGAGTTCACGGAAAACGGCTACACGCGTGAAGAGATGAAGATGGTTTGGGAAACACAAAAGATCTTTAACGACTCTTCAATCACGGTGAACCCAACGTGTGTTCGTGTACCTGTGTTCTACGGTCATGCAGAATCTTTACACGTAGAAACTCGCTCACCAATCGGTGCAGACCAAGTGGTTCAACTACTAGAAAACACAGAAGGTGTTGAAGTTTTCCATGGTATGGAATTCCCAACACAAGTACGTGACGCTGGCGGTAAAGACCATGTAATGGTGGGTCGTATTCGTAACGACATCAGCCATCACAGCGGCATCAACATGTGGGTTGTTGCGGATAACGTTCGTAAGGGCGCTGCAACAAACGCAGTACAAATCGCTGAAGTTCTGATTCGCGATTACTTCTAAGCTTCACCGCTTTGATAAACAAGCCTCACTCTTTAGTGGGGCTTTTTTAATCGATTAAAAATATTGTTAGTCAAATTGTGTGAAATTGCTGCGAATATTGTCGCTGCAACACATTTTTTGTTTTCATCTCTATAGTTTTACGTCATTTATCCGATATATTTAATAGATCATCACTTTATCCGAATTTAAGCACCTAGCTGAGCCTTTTATGTTTCAAATTTTCAAGCAGTGGTTAATACCTTTTGCCGTTATCATTGCGACTCAGATTTCCGTTGTTCGTGCAGATTCCATTCGAGTTGTAGGGCCTAATGGTCAGATACAATCAGCGCCTACGTTTTCAGAACCTCTTCAAAGAGCTCAATCGAATAGCGCAGAGCCTTCTCGTTTCTATGGCCCGACTCGTGGCAATGAAACGCTATGGTCTATCGCGTCAAGATTGCGTCCAGATAACTCTGTCTCCGTCCAACAAACCTTGTTGGCAATTTACCGACTGAACCCACAAGCGTTTGAAAACCAGAATATCCATAGCTTGCTGCCAGCTAGTCATTTACGTGTCCCTTCTTTAGAGCAAGCTCGTGCAAGCTCTACGCAGCAAGCCATCAACATCATGAACTCGCACTTGGCCAAGCTGGATGATCCGGCCGCTAAGCCTGCAGTCAAACCAAAAGCAGCTCAAACCTCCAATCAATCGAATGCAGGTTCGAAAAGTTCGGTTGCTACTAAACCAGCCCCTGCTGCTGAAACAGTACAAAAATCAGTGGCTGCTACTTCTCCTGTTAAAGACATGAACAAACTCGAGAAGCAGTTAGAGTTATCTGAAACAGAGCTGTTGTCACTGGAAGAGAAGAATCACCAACTTAGATTAATGCTATCGGATGTGCAGTCCGAGGTGGATGTTCTTAAGACAGAACTAAGTGACGAAGACCGTATTCGCAGTGAAGTTGAAAAGTTACTTGCTGAAGAGCGTAGAAAGAACGCTGAAATCGAAAAAATGGCGCCAAGTGCGATTGACCAGTTGCTGTCTAATGGTTGGCTAGTGGCTGCACTTGCGATCATTCCAGGCCTTTTACTTGGTCTTATCATTGTGATCTTGCTAGGGCGCCGTTCTAAAAATGAAGAGCAGCAACAACCAACGCAAGACCAGCCTATTCAGCCAGAGCCAAGCAGCGCTGCTCCAATGATGTTGGGCGATGAGATCGATGACCTAGACAATGAGTTGTCTCTCGATGATGAGCTGTTTGGTACGGAAGATGACGCAAATAAGCTGTTTGATGATCAAGCACTGGCTGATGAAGACGATGTGTTTGCGGGTCTAGATGAGTCAGACCTTGATTTCAACCTTGATGGTGAAGACGATGACCCGTTTGCCAGCATTGGTGAGAACGGCGATTTAGACACTAACTTCGATGATCTAGATTTAGACAGCAGCAACGGCATCAGTGTTAATGGTGAAGAGAAAGCGCTTGGCCTAGAAGAGATGGAACGTGCGCTTGATAAGACGGCAGAAAGTGCACTTGATTCTGATGATGGTGACTTTGACCTGTCGGACGACAACTCAATGTCTGCTGATGACATTGAAGCTCTGCTATCTCAAGAGTCTCAGACAGAAGACCTAGGCTCCAACGAACTGGACCAATCGATGCTTGATGATCTGTTCGCGTTGGATGACGAAGACGACGACAGCTTCGACATTGACGCACTGATCTCAGAAGAGCAAAGTGATTCGACGCCGAGTACAGAGACGTCTGCAAGCGATGATTTTGATATCGATGCACTTATTTCTGAGCAACAAACCTCTCAACTAGAGCCAACAAGTGTTGAAGATGATATTGATGACATCTTTGCGCAAGTGGCTGCCCAGAATGAACAGAACGATCCTTTCAACCTAGATAGCGACGATGACAGTGCCAAAGATCTAAACAGCGGTTTGGCGTCTGACGACGATATCGAAAACATCTTAGCTCAGTTTGACCAGCCAGTAGAAAGCGAAGAGGAGCAGGAGAGTGTTGACCTGCTTGACGAGCAATTAGCTGGTGATGATGTTGATTTAAGTAACTCGACAGACTTACTTGATGAGATGTTAGAGAGCGACTCTGATGAAGATTCTGAAGGGGAACCTCTAGGTTTTGATGCTCTGTCTGAGTTGGAAGAACTGTCAGGCTTATCGACCGACGATGAACTTAACATTTCTGAAGACAGCACTGACATGTTGGATGAGTTGCTAAGTGATTCTGATGATGACTTCGAACTCGATGCAGAGAGCACTGACCTACTTGATGATTTCCTTGACGATGACGTTGATGATGCCAAGTTCACACTTGAAAGTGATGAAACCTTGGACGAATTGTTGGGTAGTGAGCTATCTGACGATGAGAATGGTGAACAAGCGACAGAGTCTCTTGACCCGTTCGACGAGCTACTGACGAGCGGTATTGAAGATGAGATTGAACCCGAAGTTCAAGCCTTTGATAAAGAGCTAGAAGCTGCATTTGATTTTGACAAGCAGAGTGATGAAGTCAGTAGCCTTGCTGACGCTGATGTTGAATCATTACTTGCAGAGCCTTCTACTGCCCCAGAGTTTTTGGAATCTCCAGAAGCAGAGTTGGAGCAACCGGCAAGTACTGAACAAGCCCCGAGTTTGGAAGACATCGAACTTAACGATGAGCTAGCAAGTACAGAAGCGATAGAAAATAGCACAGAGCCTGAGCTTAAGGATGAAGCTGCCGCATTTAATCGTGATGACTTTATTGATGATATGTTTGGTGTCGCGCCTGCAACGGATGCTTTGTTGGATGACGCATTGGAAACCACCGATGAAGCGCTTATCGATGAGCTAATGACGCCAGAACTTGACCAAGTGGTTGAAGAAGCTTCTGAACAACAAGCTCAATCTGACGTGATTGAACCCGCGGTCGGAGATACAAAACCAGAGGTCGAAAGCGATGAGTTAGATATCGACTCGTTACTCTCTGAAAATACCAGTGTTGATGAATTTGAGCAGGAACATCCTGAGCTAGAGCCTTCACCGGAACTGGGTAGCTCAGAAGAAATCGCAACCAGCTTTGAGAGTGAAGCTACGTCTCCTGCGTCATTGGGTGACATTTCTGACGATGATGAAGATACAGTTGAAGACTGGCTAGCTGAAGCGATCAACGATGTAGAATCACCATCGAACATTGACTCTGATTTTGATTTTGAACCTAAGATTCAAGGTAGCGAAGAGTTTGATAATGTTGTTGAATCCTTGCCAGAGCCAGAGCCAGAGCCAGAGCCAGAGCCAGAGCCAGAGCCAGAGCCAGAGCCAGAGCCAGAGCCAGAGCCAGTTCGTGCTGCGAATATGCCAGAGATCATTCCAAATGAATTCGGTGTACCACAAGACGACGATTGGCTGATTGACGAAGACACCTTTGAAGCAGTGGCTGAAACTGCTGAAGAACCAACGCCAGAGTCTCAACCTGAAACGGCCCTGCAGCCAGAGCCAGTAGAGCAACAGAGCGAAGATGAATTCTCGTTTGATGACTTCGAGCTTCCAGAGTTTGGTGAAGAAGATGCACTAGCTGAAGCCGAGACAGAGGCTATCGTTGAAGCGCAAGCTGAGCCACAACCTGAAGCAGCAACACAGCCAGAAGCCGCGGAGCAACAGAGCGAAGACGAGTTCTCGTTTGATGATTTTGAGCTTCCAGAATTTAATGAAGAAGACGCGTTGGCGGAAGCTGAGGCTGAAACTACCACTGAACTGCAAGCTGAGCCTCAACCTGAAGTAGCCTCACAGCCAGAAGTTGTAGAACAACAGAGCGAAGACGAGTTCTCGTTCGATGACTTCGAGCTTCCAGAATTTAATCAAGAAGACGCGTTAGCGGAAGCTGAGGCAGAAGTTAGCACAGAAGCACAAGCTGAGCCGCAACCTGAAACAGCACCACAACCAGAAGCTACAGAGCAACCAAGTGAAGACGAATTCTCGTTTGACGACTTTGAGCTACCAGAGTTTGGTGAGGAAGACGCACTTGCAGAGGCTGTTAGTGAACCTGATGAAGCTCAGTTAGAGCAGGATTTATCGGATGGCAGTGAGAAGTTTGAGTTCGATGATCTTGACCTTCCAGAATACGATGAAGAAAGCGCTAAAGCGGACTCTGTTTTAGACGATATTGAGCAGAGCAGTGCTGAGCCTGTGGCAGAAGAGCAAGGGGTACAGTTTGACGAGTTCGATTTGCCTGAATACGGTGAAGATGAAGCGATCTCTGATGCGTTTGCAGAAAAGCCTACGCCATTAACTGCCTTTAGTCCGCAGGGAGAAGAGCAAGACGCACTGCATGACCTGTTCTCGAACCCACAAAGTTTTGCTGGTGCGGATGATTTCTCGGGTGTCAATGAAGCAGATTTAGCTGGATTCCCAGAAGCGAACGAATCAACAAGCGCACCTTTAGCACCTAGCACTGAGGTGAATGAAGTTGAAGACGAGCCGTTAGAAGGCTTCGATAACTTTGATGAAACTAATTTGGCTGAATTGCTTTCAGAAGATGTTCAAGACACAGTCGACAACATGTTCGAGAAGCCATTAGATGCGACATCGATTGATAGCGCTGGGTTAGATATTGATGCAATGCTTGAAGTGGGCGGTGAAGATTGGAAAGGTTTTAATCTTGCACCAGAACAGCAATCGAGCATGCAAGATGGTGTGCCGGATGATCAACAAGAGATCTGGGCGTCTGCAGAACAGCAAGCTGAACCTAAGATCAAAGAAGAGAACTGGGCGCAGCAAGATAACCTGACCGAATCATCGAATAGTCGTGATAAGCAATACATGACCATCGATGAGTTGATGGCTCAAGTTGAGCAAGAAGGTGAAGATGCTATTAACCCAGACGAAGAAGAGCTGAAGCTGGATGTTGGTCTTAACGAATTCCCTGATGTGATTGGCGATATAGGAAACTATGATGTTGATAGTAACGCTGAAGCCGCTGGTAAGCTTGATCTCGCCAAAATCTACATTGAGATGAGTGACTCTCAAGGCGCGATTAAGCTTCTAGAAGAAGCGATAGTCGACGGAAGCGACGATATTCGTCGCGAAGCTAAGAATCTTATCGATACGTTAAACGGCCGATAAATTGAGCGAGATATAAAGGGTAGCATTGGCTACCCTTTATTTTTGGCGGGTCGTGCTTTTAATATTGTAGATTTAGTCCCATCCTATTTGGGATAGCACTCATTTCCGTATATACTTCTCGCCCATTTTCAAAGAGAACAAGAACATGAAAATTGCTTTAGGTATTGAATATAACGGTACCCACTACTTTGGTTGGCAACGCCAACGAGACGTGAAAAGTGTCCAAGAAGAATTGGAAAAGGCTCTTTCGGTTGTCGCAAATCACCCAGTAGAAGTTCAATGTGCAGGACGAACGGATGCCGGTGTTCACGGTACGGGACAAGTCGTTCACTTTGAAACCAATGTCGACCGCAAAATGGTGGCATGGACAATGGGTGCAAACGCCAACATGCCTAAAGACATCGCTGTTCGTTGGGCAACAGAAGTGAATGAAGATTTTCATGCTCGCTTCTCTGCAACGGCACGTCGCTACCGCTATATCATTTTCAATCATGCACTGCGTCCTGGAATCTTAAATTCAGGCGTGAGCCATTATCATGGTCACCTTGACGAGAAAAAGATGCATGAGGCAGGTCAGTACTTGCTGGGTGAAAATGATTTTACGTCGTTTAGAGCAACGCACTGCCAGTCTCATAGCCCGTGGCGAAATATGATTCACTTGAACGTGACTCGTCATGGCCATTACATCGTGATTGATATTAAGGCGAATGCGTTTGTGCACCATATGGTGAGAAACATTACGGGTAGCCTAATTGCCGTTGGTAAAGGTGAGCAGAAGCCAGAGTGGATCAAGTGGTTACTTGAAGCGAAAGACCGTAAGTTGGCTGGAGCAACTGCTAAAGCCGAAGGTCTCTATTTAGTTGATGTGGATTATCCAGAAGAATTCGGTCTTCCAAGAGAGCCAATTGGTCCTCTGTTTCTTCCAGATAATTTGAACTAAATGTGGGACTTAGGTTCAAAAAATATTGCGAAATCGTGCGTAAAATAGCTCAAGAAAATAGGTACAACCAGTTTTTTATCTACACTTGCTGTTTTATGTGCTTTAATCTCCTCGCATAATTCCCAAATTTATTTCTTTCGCAATCAAGCGGAAGAATCGAAACAAAAGGTCTTCCATGAGTTGGCTTGAAAAGATTTTAGAAAAAAGCAACATCGTAACATCTCGTAAAGCGTCTATCCCTGAGGGTGTTTGGACTAAATGTACTTCTTGTGAGCAGGTGCTTTACCATGCTGAGCTAGAGCGTAACCTAGAAGTATGTCCAAAATGTGACCATCACATGCGCATGAAAGCACGTCGCCGCCTAGAAACATTCCTAGACAAAGGTGAGCGTGTTGAACTTGGTACTGATCTTGAGCCGCAAGACAAACTGAAGTTCAAAGACTCTAAGCGTTATAAAGAGCGTATCTCTGCTGCTCAAAAGAACAGTGGTGAAACTGACGCACTTGTAGCAATGAAAGGTGAACTACTAGGTCTACCAATCGTAGCGTGTGCGTTTGAATTCTCATTCATGGGCGGTTCAATGGGCTCTGTAGTAGGTGCTCGTTTTGTTCGTGCTGTAGATGCTGCTATTGAAAACAACTGTGGTTTAGTTTGTTTCTCTGCAAGTGGTGGTGCGCGTATGCAAGAGGCATTAATGTCTCTAATGCAAATGGCAAAAACCAGTGCTGCACTTGAGCGTCTATCTGCGAAAGGCCTGCCGTTTATTTCAGTAATGACTGACCCAACAATGGGCGGTGTTTCTGCAAGTTTGGCCATGCTTGGCGATATCAATATCGGTGAGCCAAAAGCACTGATCGGTTTTGCTGGTCGTCGTGTAATCGAGCAAACAGTACGTGAAGACCTACCTGAAGGTTTCCAACGTAGTGAGTTCCTACTAGACCACGGTGCTATCGATATGATCGTTGACCGTCGTGAAATGCGTCAGCGCGTAGCTAGCCTAGTTGCAAAAATGACCAATCAGCCTTCACCATTAGTAGTTTCTGTGAACGATTCACCGAATGAAGCTGCTTATGAAGTACCAGAAGCGCCAGAAAAAGGGTAAAGTACCTTCTAACAAACCAACTTTATTATGGTTATGAGTTAGATGAGTCAACAACCTATTCCTCAAGCCACATCCTCTTTGGAGATGTGGCTTGATTATTTATCAAACATCCACACCAGTGCTATTGATCTTGGACTAGACCGAGTTCAGGCCGTCGCCTCTAAGGCAAATCTTACCAAACCTGCTAAACACGTCATTACCGTTGCCGGAACCAACGGCAAAGGCTCAACGTGCGCACTGATGGAAGCCATTCTATTAGATGCGGGATACTCTGTTGGTGTCTACAGCTCTCCTCACTTAATTCGCTACAACGAACGCGTTCGTATCAATGGTCAAGATCTATCTGATGAAAAGATGGTTCAGTCTTTTGACTTTATTGAGAAAGAACGTGGTGAAATCAGCCTGAGCTTCTTCGAATACGGTACTTTGGCTGCGTTGCGCGCTTTTCAAACGGAAGCGGTCGACGTTGTATTGTTAGAAGTTGGCCTCGGCGGGCGCTTAGACGCTACTAATATCGTTGATCACGATGTGTCTGTCATTACGAGCTTGGCGGTTGACCATGTTGATTGGCTTGGCGATGACATCAATGTGATTGGTTTTGAGAAGGCGGGAATCTATCGTAGCGGTAAGCCGGCTATCTGTGGTCAACCTAAGCCTCCAGCGACGGTTGCTGCGCACGCCGATGATATCAAAGCCGAGTTTTATCAGGTCGGTATTCAATATACCTATGCCGTTGATGGCGATACTTGGAACTGGCATAGCGGTGCATTCCAACTGGAGTCGCTTCCTATCCCAACATTGCCACTCCCGAACGCGGCAACGGCATTGATGGCACTGGGCACATCAGAGTTAGATATTAGCGATGTGAACGTGGTTAATGGTTTGAAGAACGCTCAGCTTCCTGGGCGCATGCAACAAATTAGTGACCAGCCTGTGATTGTGCTCGATGTGGCTCATAACCCACATTCAGCAGAATACTTTGCACAGCAAGTTACTAAAAAATATGCGGGCAAGAACTTGCACGTTGTAGTCGCTATGCTTCATGACAAAGACATTCCAGCAACATTAGAAGTGTTAGCACCAATTGCAACACACTGGTACCCAGCTTCTCTACAAGGGCCACGTGCAGCAACGGCAGCTGAACTTTGTCAGAGCCTTCCTCAAGGTGTTGAGCAGCATACAAACCCGGTTGCGGCGTTTGAGGCGGCGTTAGCATCAGCGAAAGGTGAAGACGATGTCGTGTTGGTGGTCGGTTCTTTCCATACAGTAGGGGAAGTGCTGGAGCATTGGCAGAAAAAAGGAAACTAGATGGCAAGTAAATTTCAGAGCCGCTTAGTCGGCACCATCATTTTAGTGGCCATTGGCGTGATTGTATTGCCAGATGTGCTTGATGGTAAAAAACTTCACTACAAAGAAGAGTTTGCGAGCATTCCTATTAAGCCCGAGCTTGATAGCAATGTGGAAGTGTTTGAGGTTCTTGACCCAGTGGAAGATCAGATTGCACTGCCGGATTCTCCAGTCGAGCGAGTGGCCGAAAGCGGTGGGTCATCAGAAACCCAAACGGCATCGGCTTCTGAAAAAGAAGCAGATAAAGTGGCGGTTGTGGTTAAGCCAGTACCTGAAAAAAATGAGTACCAAGACAGCGCTTGGATCATTCAATTGATGGCTTTGAAGAATGCTGACAACGCGAAAAGCGTGGTTAAGGATTTGCAAAAGCGTGGTTATCAGGCTCACACCAAGCAAGAAAAAACTTTTACGCGAGTAATTATTGGCCCAGATGTATCTAAATCCAAACTTGAGCGACAAATTAAGGAATTAGAAAAAATTACGGGTTCAAAAGGCCAATTGCTCAAATTTAAACCGTTAAATCCATAAGAAAACGTTTGCGTCAGCATTTTTTCTGTTAAAATGCGCGCCAACTTAAGATGAAGAATTCATGAATTGGTTAGATTTTGTCATTTTAGGCGTGATCGGCTTCTCTGCCGTGATCAGTTTAGTTCGTGGTTTCGCTAAAGAAGCGTTGTCACTCGTTATTTGGTTTGGAGCATTTTTTATTGCTAGCCAGTACTACGCAAAATTAGCGGTGTACTTCACCAATATCGAAGATGAGATGTTTCGAAACGGAACTGCGATAGCAGCATTGTTTGTTGCAACGTTAGTTGTCGGTGCTTTAGTTAACTATGTTATCGGGCAGCTAGTTCAGAAAACAGGCCTGTCAGGTACAGACAGAATCCTCGGTGTCGTCTTTGGTGGCTTACGTGGTGTTTTGATTGTTTCTGCAGTGTTGTTTTTCATGGATGCGTTTACTGCATTCCCAAGTTCTGAGTGGTGGAAGAATTCGCAGTTGGTTCCGGAATTTAGTCGAATCATTGCGCCGTTCTTCGAGCATTTACAAGCAACATCTAGTTTCTTATCTGGCGCGCTATAGCGCCAGTTAATGTCGAAAAATCGAGGATTAGGACATGTGTGGTATTGTTGGAATCGTGGGTTCAACACCTGTAAACCAGTCTATTTATGACGCTTTAACGGTATTGCAGCATCGTGGCCAAGATGCCGCTGGTATTTGTACCATAGAAAGCAATCGTTTCCGTCTGCGTAAGGCGAACGGTTTAGTAAAAGATGTTTTTGAAGCAAAACACATGCAACGCCTCCAAGGTAACGTTGGTATTGGCCATGTTCGTTACCCGACTGCAGGTAGCTCAAGCGCGTCGGAAGCTCAGCCTTTCTACGTAAACTCGCCTTTTGGCATCACGTTGGCTCACAACGGTAACCTAACGAACGCAAATGAAGTTCGCGAAAAGTTATTTGAAAAAGACCGTCGTCATGTGAACACTACTTCGGATTCAGAAGTGCTATTGAACGTATTGGCTCATGAGATCGATACGGTTAAAGGTAACGTGACTTCAGATGATGTTTTCCGCGCTGTATCAAACGTACACCGCACAATTCGTGGTGCTTACGCAGTAACAGCTATGATCATCGGCCACGGTATGATCGCATTCCGCGACCCACACGGTATTCGTCCACTGTGTCTAGGTAAGCGTGAAGTCGAAGGTAAAACAGAGTACATGGTAGCGTCTGAGTCGGTAGCACTGGATGCTGTTGGTTTTGATTTCATGCGCGATGTGGCACCTGGTGAAGCTATCTATGCAACATTCGATGGCGAGCTTTTCACTAAGCAATGCGCAGACAACCCACAACTAAACCCATGTATCTTTGAGTTTGTATACTTTGCACGCCCTGATTCATTCATCGATAAAATCTCTGTGTACAGCGCACGTGTTGAGATGGGTGAATTACTCGGTAAGCGTATTAAAGAAGAGTATTCAGACTTAGACATTGATGTGGTTATCCCAATTCCAGAAACCTCTAACGACATTGCACTGCGTATCGCTCAAGCTATCGACAAGCCATACCGTCAAGGTTTCGTGAAAAACCGTTACGTTGGTCGTACGTTTATCATGCCTGGACAGCAGCAGCGTAAGAAGTCGGTTCGCCGTAAACTCAACGCAATTCGCTCTGAGTTTAAGGATAAGAACGTTCTATTGGTTGATGACTCTATTGTACGCGGTACCACTTCAGAGCAGATCATTGAGATGGCCCGTGACTCTGGCGCAAACAAAGTGTTCATGGTGTCAGCGGCTCCTGAGGTTCGCTTCCCTAACGTTTACGGTATCGATATGCCGAGCGCGACTGAGCTAATTGCTCATGGTCGTGACAATGAAACGATCTGTAAGCAGATTGGCGCAGACGCTCTGATCTTCCAAACGCTACCAGACTTGATTTCTGCGGTAGGCATGGGCAACCAAGACATCGCGCGTTTCGATACTTCTGTGTTTAATGGCGAGTATGTAACGGGTGATATCGACCAAGCGTACCTAGATTTCCTAGACTCTCTACGTAATGACGATTCTAAGATTCAGCGTGAGATCCAACAAGATCTAGCGAACCTAGAGTTACACAACGAAGGCGCTTAGTTTTCGTTAGTGGCAAGAATATAAAAAACCAGAGCATCGGCTCTGGTTTTTTTGTTTTTGAAGTAGGGGATTAACCTAGTGAATGTGGTAAGCGATCACAAAATCAATAAACAATCTAACTTTCTCAGGTAGATGGTCTTTGTGGTTATAAAGCATGTAGATGTCACGCGGGTTAGCGCTCCAGTCTTCCAGTACTTGTACTAGGCTACCGTCTTCAATGTATTCGCGAATCATCACGTCTGGCATCAGTGTGATACCTAGACCTTCAGAACAAGCTTGTCTCACCACATTAAGTGCGTTTGCGTTGAAGCGGCCTTTTTCACTGTTAACTACTGTCTCATCATTCGAGTTACTTAGCTGCCACTTAATCAGTGGGTAGCCTTTAAGCAATGA
Organism: Vibrio sp. 070316B; assembly: GCF_013114115.1. Lineage (NCBI taxonomy): Bacteria > Pseudomonadati > Pseudomonadota > Gammaproteobacteria > Vibrionales > Vibrionaceae > Vibrio > Vibrio sp. 070316B. The sequence continues at coordinate 17,685 of NZ_VTYC01000027.1, forward strand.
ATGGTTCGCCAGTTCTTCAGCATGGCTCGGTGCAGGGTTCTTCGCTAAGTAATCAGGGCTCGCTATAAGAATATCTTTTACTTCACTGATTTTTCGAGCGATGAGGCTTGAATCACGTTGCGGACCTACTCTGAAAATCACGTCCCACTCTGTAGGGTCGAGTTGATCAGCTTGGTTGTTCATCATCAACTCAATATTGATATCTGGGTATTGAGTCATGAAGTCGCTGAACATTGGCATCATCATGCGCTTAGTCAGGTTGGAAGGCGCTGTAATGCGGATCTTACCGGAAGCACCTTTACAAACATCCGTCAGTTCTTCAGCAGTTGAAGAGAGACGTTGCAGCAGTGGAGAGCATTCATTAAAGAAACGTTCGCCAGCCTCTGTTAAAGAGAGTTTACGCGCGTGTCTATTGAGAAGTCTCAGGTTTAGCGAGTCTTCTAGAGCTTGGATGCGTCGTGTGATGGTCGCAACCGGAATCATAGTCTTGCGCGATGTTGCGGTGTAGCTCCCATTTTCAACGACGAGTCGAAAGAGGTTTAAATCATCTAATTTCATAAATCCAGACACATTTGTTTACAATCTCATCTAATTTATACGTAACATTGAGATCAATGTTTGCGTCATGTCAACTTGTTGCACTATTTACAAGTATTCCAAGCCTTGTCACGAATTACCAGTAAAGAGTGAACATTTGTGTATTTAGCATTTTATTACTAAGTTTTATATTAGTTCTTAGAACAGATAACAATAATAATTCGACTTAGTTTTGTGAGGTTAGAAATTATGTACAAAACTCACAGTCAGCCAGTAATGACCTCGGCACAGGAAGTGATGAACCAGAAATGCGTAATGTTGGTTGATGATGATCCTATTTTTCGCCGTATAACCGGCGCTTACCTTGAAAAGGTTGGTTATAAAGTGGTTGAGGCTGAAAACGGACTGGACGCTTTGCAGAAGCTCAGAGATGCAGCGCCAGATTTAATTGTGTGTGACTTATCAATGCCGATCCTGGACGGTATCGAGCTTGTAGAAGAGCTCAGTTTAGAGTACCCATCACTGCCTATGATTGTGGTGTCTGCGACAGATGACATGTCTGATGTAGCGAAAGCACTACGATTTGGTATTAAAGACTTTTTAGCTAAGCCATTAGAGGACCACGGTCATCTAAGCAGTGCGATTGCCAACACATTAACAGATTCGTTCGACAACCTTTCAGATCAACGAGATTTCTCAAGCCAGTGGTTTTGTGTGGATGATGGAGGAGAGATCCCGGAAGACCAAGAGTTACATTGGCACCTGAATTACTTGCAGGACAACCCAAGCGCAGCAAGAGATTTGTTGCACGCGTTGTTACCAGACAAAGACACAAGACAAGGCTCATGGCGTTGCAGCTACCGTTTGTTGCAATCAACGGAAATGATGCCGCTTGTATTTGATTATGCATGGACGATGAATGGGCAGTTTGCTTTCTACCTTGTCGATTCAGCGTCTTCTGAAAATGGTGGCTCTGCGACTACCTTGTTAGTGAGAGCTTTGTTCCACGATTACTTAAGAAACAGAAAAGATTTTAGTGCTGACCTCAAAGATATCGCTGAAATTTTGGAGAAAGGGATTCGCTGCTCGGCGTGTTCAACACCTGTCAACGCGCTGTTTGGAGTTGCTAACCTCGCTGAGGGCACCATCTCAATTTTGCCTGCGGGTTTGGATGGGCGTTGGTCGAATGGTGAAATGAATCAACATATTGCAGCAGGTGAACGCTTAGGCGATAACTGTAAAAAGAACTTTATCACCAGAGACTTGCCAATAGAGCAGGGCTGTCAGTTGTCGTTGAGCCTGCTTGGAGCGGCAAGTTTCAGCTTGGATATCCATCAAGGGACAACCGATTAACCCTATATTCCCTCGGTTTTTGTGAATAATTGATTAAGGTATAGTTGCGCAAATGGTGTGGCTATGCCTTTTTTGTTAAATGTCTATTTAGCAAAGCGGGTTTGGTTCGCCACTGGACTTACCTTTACTAACAAAAACAAGAAGCAATCATGGCAGATAATCAAGACTTTAAAGACCCGTTTAATGTATTCTACTTTTTAGGCTTTCTAGCCGCATTTTTAATGATTCCATTACTACCAGCAACACTAACGTTGATCCGTGTATTTAATGGCTACGCAACATTTTAGTTAAGCTGTCGTCGCCAAATGGTGATAGCTAACTCAAGGAGGCCACAATTAGCGTTCGAGTTTTAAGCCTGAATATTGCTGGTGGCCTTTGTATCTTTCTCGCAGTTCTAGGGATTGTATTACCCGTTCTGCCAACCACTCCCTTCCTTCTTCTTGCTAGTGCATGTTTCATGCGAAGCAATCCAAAAGTTCACAAATGGATGCATGAGCATAAAACGCTCGGTCCTCTGTTAGAAAACTGGTACCAACACGGCGCTGTCACCAAGCAAGTTAAAACGCGTGGCGTATTCTTTATCTTGTTGAGTTTTGCGTTATCTATCTACTTTGCTCCACTCATTTGGGTCAAGGCTTTCCTAATTTGTGTACTTGTTATTCTTCTCACATGGTTTATGCGACTTCCAACCCATGAGTTGGTTGCTGACAGCAAAGAAAATCACTACCATTAAGCCAGTGTGCCTGCTTGTATAGCGGGCGTTTATTATTTCAGCAATTAGAGTTATGACTCTCGTTGCAATGAATACCAATCGTACCTTTCCTTAATTTCAAGCGTTGATGTTTGATTCGTTAACCAGAGTTTGGAAAGCGGCCTAATGAAGTGCATAAGATTATGAACACAGAAAAAATCTCTCTGATCAAAGCAAGCATCAAAAGCATTCCTGATTACCCTAAAGCGGGTATTTTGTTCCGTGACGTAACAAGCTTGATGGAAGACCCAGCAGCTTACAAAGCGACTATCGAGTTGTTAGCGGAAACATACAAGGACATGGGCTTTACTAAGATCGTTGGTACTGAAGCTCGTGGTTTCCTATTCGGTGCGCCTTTAGCATTAGAGCTAGGTGTTGGCTTCATTCCTGTGCGTAAGCCGGGCAAACTGCCTCGTGAAACTGTGGGACAATCTTATGAGCTTGAGTACGGCACAGATACACTAGAAATTCATACTGATGCTATCGTTGAAGGCGATAAAGTGCTGATGGTTGATGACCTACTAGCAACTGGCGGTACGATTGAAGCGACAACAAAGTTGATTCGTCAGCTTGGTGGTGTGGTAGAGCACGCTGCATTTGTAATTAATCTTCCAGAAATCGGTGGTGACAAGCGCTTAGAAGGCTTAGGTCTAGAAGTGTTTAGCATCTGCGAATTCGACGGCCACTAATCCTTTTCGGAATTATTCATGAGCTATCTTGCGTTAGCGCGAAAATGGCGACCAACCAAATTCAAAGAAGTGGTTGGTCAAGCCCATGTTTTAACAGCATTAGAGAATGCCCTTAGCCAAAATAGGTTGCACCATGCGTACCTATTTAGCGGAACTCGCGGTGTCGGTAAAACGACCATCGGCCGCTTGTTTGCTAAGGGACTTAACTGTGAAACCGGCATTACTTCAACCCCTTGTGGTGAATGTGCAACTTGTAAAGAGATCGATGAAGGTCGCTTTGTTGATCTACTAGAGATCGATGCGGCATCACGTACTAAGGTAGAAGATACCCGCGAGCTTCTGGACAATGTTCAGTACAAGCCAGCGCGTGGTCGCTTTAAGGTTTACCTTATCGATGAAGTACACATGCTTTCTAGGCACAGTTTCAACGCGCTTCTAAAGACGTTAGAAGAGCCGCCTGAGTATGTGAAATTCTTGCTCGCAACGACCGATCCACAAAAACTGCCAGTGACTATCTTGTCGCGTTGTTTGCAGTTCCATCTTAAGCCGATCAGCGTTGATAATATTCACGAGCAGCTTGACCATATTCTTGAACAAGAGAAGGTAACGTCTGAGTCTCGTGCCCTTGGAATGATTGCTCATGCCGCCGACGGTAGTATGCGTGATGCCTTGAGCCTGACGGACCAAGCTATCGCATTAGGCAACGGCAATGTCGTGACTGATACGGTTGCGCACATGCTTGGCACATTAGATACCGATCAAGCGATCCATCTACTTGAGGCTATTAGCAGTAAGCAGCCACAAGAAGCGATGGCTTGTATCCAAAACTTGGCTGAGAATGGCGTAGAGTGGGATGGTTTGCTGAATCAACTTGCTGCGCAACTTCATCGTCTCGCCATGTATCAAGCGTTGCCGTCTACCTTAGACAAAGCGCAGCCTGACGCAGAGAAGCTTGAACTGCTGAGTAAAGCGTTAAGCCCTCAAGATATTCAGCTTTATTACCAGATAGTGCTAAAAGGTCGTGAAGACTTACCGTTATCGCCAACCGCACGTGTTGGTATTGAGATGGTGGTTTTACGCATGTTGGCATTTAGGCCTGCAGAGCAAAGCGTAGCAACGGCTATCTCTACTCAGTCGACAAGCCCTGTTGCTGCGCCGGTTCAGAGTCAAGCTCAGCCGGTTAGTCAACCAGCGCCAACGGCCGCTCCGAGACAGCCGCAGATGCAGCAGCAACCTGCACAACAAGCTCCGCAGCAAAGTCCGGCTCAGTATCCGAATTCACAAGGCTACCCTGAGCATTCTGGTCATCAAGGTTATCCAGAGCAGGATTACCCGCAAAGCCAGTATGATGCGCCGCCAGCTTATGACGAACGTCCTAGCTACGGTTCAGAGCAGTCGATGAGTCCTATGGCTCAACAAGCACAGCCTCAGCAGCAAGTGAGCTATCAGAATCAAGCTCCGGCTCAGCCACAAAACGTTGCACCGTCTGCTCCAGAAGGGCAGCCTGCTCGTCCGGCATCACCTGTCAGTGGTTTGCGCCACCAATTGCGCTCTCAGCGTAGAGGTAGTGCAGCACAGGATGGCAAAGGTTCAGCGCCAAAAAAGGCTAAAGCGACACCTGCTAAAACTTCAGTTCTTGACCGAGTTGCTCAGCAACACGGTGGTTCTGAGCGGGTGTCGCCAGCTTCTTTACCGACCTCTCCGACAGAAAATGTTACCAATGATAATGAACCTTATCGCTGGAAACCGTCTAAACCTGTTGTAAAAGAGGCGAGCAAAGAGCTTACACCTACTCAGATCAAGCGAGCGTTAGAGCACGTCAAAACGCCAGAAATGGTTGAAAAACTGCTGAATGAGTCGATTGCTCAAGATGAGTGGTCTGCCACGATTCAAAAGCTAGAGACAGCTAAGCTTGTTGAACAGTTAGCGTTGAACTCTGTATTTACTAAAAACGATACATCGATAACGTTAACCTTGAGATCGAGCCAGGCTCACTTGAATACGGACCGAGCGCAGAGTGAACTGTTACAGTCTCTGAATACGGTACTCGGGGAAGAGTGTCATCTAAGTGTTGAAATCGGTGATGGTGGTGAAACACCACTAGAATTACGAGAAAGGCTGTACCAAGGTAAGTTGAAAGACGCGTTTACCAGTTTGGAAAACGATGCCAACGTACAGTTTATCGAAAGACGCTTCGCTGCAGAGCTCGACAGAGATAGTGTTCGTCCTATCTAACGTTAATTTTGATTTAGTGATGGGCGTATCATCTTAGATACGCCGATCGAAGAACTGAACACCGAGGGGTTGAATCACACTGCTTTAACCCCCATTTAAGCGCTTATAGCTTAATAAATTTTAATAAACCAATTAGACCAGAGAGTATTAACATGTTTGGTAAAGGCGGTATGGGCAACATGATGAAGCAAGCCCAGCAAATGCAAGAGCGCATGCAAAAGCTTCAAGAAGAAATCGCAAATATGGAAGTAACAGGTGAATCTGGTGCTGGCCTTGTAAAAGTAACAATCACTGGTAGCCACAGCGTTCGCCGTGTTGATATCGATGAAAGCCTAATGGAAGACGATAAAGAGATGCTTGAAGATCTTATCGCTGCTGCTTTCAACGATGCGGCTCGTCGTGTTGAAGAAACTCAAAAAGAAAAAATGGCTAGCATCACTGGCGGAATGCAACTTCCACCAGGCATGAAGATGCCTTTCTAAGCGACTTATTTCTAAGGGTTTGTTCTTGTCTTACTTGAGCGGACCGTTATTTGAAAATTAGAACGGTTAAATATGCGTACCAGTCATATGCTGGAGCATTTGATGGAGGCCTTACGTTGTCTACCTGGGGTTGGCCCCAAGTCGGCGCAGCGTATGGCCTTTCATTTGTTACAGCGCGATAGAAAAGGCGGCCTTCAGTTGGCTGATGCTCTTAGCCAAGCAATGACTGAAATCGGTCACTGCAATGAGTGCCGTACTTTTACTGAAGAAGATACCTGCCACATTTGTACCAATCCTAAACGTCAGGAAAATGGTCAAATCTGTGTAGTAGAAAGCCCAGCTGATATTGCAGCTATCGAAGCAACTGGCCAATACTCTGGTCGTTACTTTGTGCTTATGGGGCACCTTTCACCACTCGATGGTATTGGTCCAAGTGACATCGGCCTCGATGTTTTGGACTACCGCCTACGCCGTGGTGATATCTCTGAAGTTATCCTAGCGACTAACCCTACTGTTGAAGGGGAAGCGACAGCACATTACATTGCCGAGCTTTGTAATGCCCATGAAGTGAACGCGAGCCGAATCGCTCATGGTGTTCCCGTTGGTGGTGAGCTAGAGCTGGTGGATGGCACCACGCTTTCGCACTCCTTACTCGGTCGTCATAAGATCTAAAAAAGCCGCTTGGTGAATCATCACTAAGCGGCTTTTTCTTTTATCACTTAAAGCTTCTTTTATCCAAGTCTTCTCTGTGCTTAATCCGATCCTCGAACGGCTTTGTATATCACCGCACCGATCACCGCACCAATAATTGGAGCAACCCAGAATAGCCATAGTTGAGAAACGGCCCAGTCACCAACAAATACCGCTACACCCGTACTTCGAGCTGGGTTCACAGAGGTATTGGTTACAGGAATACTGATAAGGTGAATTAGGGTTAAACAGAGACCAATCGCGATGGGTGCAAATCCCGCGGGTGCTTTAGAGTCGGTCGCGCCCATGATCACGAATAGGAACACCATGGTCATCACAACCTCACAAACCAGTGCTGCGGTTAGTGAGTAACCACCGGGAGAGTGCTCTCCAAAGCCATTAGACGCAAAACCTGATGAAACAGCATCAAAGCCAGCTTGGCCGGAGGCAATCACAAATAATACGCCGCCGGCAATAATACCGCCGAGTACTTGAGCAATGATGTAAGGGACAACATCTTTGGCATCAAAACGGCCACCAGTCCAAAGGCCAATAGTGACAGCTGGGTTGAGGTGGCAACCGGATATATGCCCAATAGCGAAAGCCATGGTGAGTACGGTTAAACCAAAGGCAAGAGAGACCCCAAGCAGGCCAATACCTACATCGGGAAAAGCAGCGGCTAAGACGGCACTACCACAACCACCTAACACCAACCAAAACGTACCAAACATTTCTGCGATATACCTATTCATAACGATCCTTATTAATCTGTACCAGTATCAACAAGATAGTTTAGATTTATCAAAGTTGTGAAATCTTGGGCATATATAAAAAGAAAAATTTTGCTAGGTTATTGCTTCGAGCTCAATAAGGTTATCGAGTGCTTCTTGATCGGTTTTACCACAAACGACAGGGCAAGCCTTGAACTGATGACACACTTTAGGACGTGAGTCTTGACCAAACAGCTTACAGAGATTCTGTTCGTTTAATTGAATGCAGCGCACACCCGCAGGTTTACCATTCGGCATTCCAGGAATAGCAGATGTAATACTCGGAGCGATACAGCATGCTCCACAACCTAGGCGACATTCCATCAAATTAAACTCACTAAATAACAGGGTGCGCGATATTAGCAAAAAACAATCGCAGTGACAGCTATTGATTGGATCAAAGAATGAACAATTATTATCCTTGAACTTTTTATGGGCTAGCGGTATAACACGCACCCCAGTAAAAGAGTAAGAAGTAATCCTATGACGAATCCATTTTGGCAAGAAAAAACACTAGAGCAGATGTCCGAGCAAGAGTGGGAATCTCTGTGCGATGGTTGTGGTAAGTGTTGCCTACATAAGCTTATGGATGAAGATAGCGATGAAGTTTACTACACCAATGTCGCGTGTAGCTGGCTTAATGACAAAACGTGTTCTTGTAAGGACTACCCAAACCGTTTCACTTCAGGTGAAGAGTGTTTGAAGCTAACTCGTGACAAGATCGACGAGTTTCATTGGCTGCCAGATACGTGTGCTTATCGTCTTCTATCCGAATCTAAGCCGCTTCCAGAGTGGCACCCATTAATTACAGGCTCTAAGTCTGAGATGCATGCTGCGGGTGAAAGCGTCCGCAACAAAGTCGTGTACGAAATTGATGTTGTGGATTGGGAAGACCACATCTTGAACCACCCAAATCGTTAATGATTAAAAAAACAGTCGCTCACAGCGGCTGTTTTGCTATTTGGCGTTACCTAAATTTGAAGCTTACTTCGCTTAAATTCTTACAACAAAAAACGCCCCGCAGGGCGTTAAGTGAAGCTAGCAAAAAAGATCAGGCTAATTTACTTGCTGTTTGATGTACTCACCAAGCTCTGAGTGATGCATGATTTTTGATACTGGTAATATCTTTTCTGCTGGTCCCCAAGCAAACACATTTACAGGTGTATGGGTGTGTGTGCCTGTACCCCAAACAATGTTTTGACCTGTTGCTTGTTCTCGAGCAAGTAGATTGCCACGGTCGTTATATGGGAAAAATGCATCGAAATCGTTGATGGCAGGAACATTCTCTTCAGAAAGGTATTTGTGTTGCGCCAATCGATATGGGTTTGGCTTACTTGCGAGTACCTTTTTCGCTTGTTCTGCAGTGATTGGAAATTCACTATTTTTGTTCACGATCTCAGCGAATTTCTCAGGCGTTTGTGCAGCTTTGTCGAGTTTTTGATACTCACTGATCATGCTGTAGTAGCTTTGTTTCTGATTGTATAAACCATCAAGAATATCGAATGCACCGAAGTTAAAGTTTGGCGCATAATCACGATCGGTAAAGGCTTCACCTGGGCGCTTTTGTGGCTTTGGTAGCTCACTTGATGAATAACTAAAGCCGAAAGAGCCGGTTTCATGGTCTGCAGTCACGATTACGATGGTGTCTTCACGATCTTTTGCCCATTCGTATACCGTTTGAATTGCCTCATCAAACTTAAGTAGCTCGTGCAGCATAGTACCTGCATCATTACTGTGCCCAGCCCAATCTATCTGACCGCCTTCAACCATTAGGAAAAAGCCATCTTCATCTTTTGATAAGACGTTAAGCGCTTTTTGCGTCATCTCTTTTAAGCTCGGTTGTGTGCGTTCGCCACTCAGCTTTTTATTGCTATATGCGATGCCATCGTCCATGCCAGAGTACGCGAATAGACCAAGTAATTTGTCGCCGTTAGCGTTGTCGAGCATATTGCGGTTAAACGCTAACTGATAGCCATCCTTCTGGGCTTCAGCAAGAAGATTTCGGTCATCTTTACGTTTTGACTTGAGGTAAACGTCACCTTGGGTCAGTTGCTTAAGTTGTTTGTATGTTTCGCCTTTGTCATTTGTTGACTTCGGGATCCAGTGACGCAGCCCGCCAGAAAGCATCACGTCGACGCCTGTTTCCAGCATATCGCTAGCAATATGGTTTTCTAGAGAGCGGTGTGGCTGATGCGCGGCGAATGCTGCAGGTGTAGCATGAGTTAAGCGCGTATCGGAAACCAGCCCGGTTGCTTTACCCGCTTTTTTTGCTTTCTCCAGCACGGTTTCTACGTGATTGCCTTGGGAATCAATACCAATAACTTCTGAACCTGTGTAGATACCTGTAGCAAGCATGGTTGCGGAACAGGCAGAGTCGACCACAATCGCATCTTCTGGGTGGGTAAGAGATGAACCAATCACGCCTTCTTGAGCAAGCTGATAAAGGGCGGTCTTTTGACCTTTATAGATTGAGTTAGGTGCTTGGTTTGCATAAGTCTCCAATAAGCCAACTTGTTGAGGTCCCATACCATCGCCAATCATTAGAATGACATTTTTGATTTCTGCTGAAAGTACATTGAATGAGAGTGTTGACGTTGCCACTGCGGCGATAACAGGTTTTATAAGGTGCTTCATTGTTTGTCCTTTTTTATATAAGCGGGGTGATTAAAACACCCAAATGTGTCAACTCTGTTTCATATTTATTTCATAAATATAAAATTGAGTAATAGCTCAAACTATTTGGAACAGAAATAAAAAAAGGCTCACATCACTGTGAGCCTTTGGCTTATTTAGGAGGGCCCAAACTCGTGGGCAGCGTCATGGCTAAAGTCAAGCAAGCGGTAGTTCTGCAACCACTTGGTTGAACGCGATTCGAGCATTCTGAGCCTGCTCAGATAACTCGACCTTTTTCGCTTGTGCGGCACTAAGATTACTCTCGGCCTGCTCAAGTGCTTGCTGCAGGTTCTCTGGTAACTCGTGAGTTTCCATTTGTGAACCTTGTTCTAGCACATAAGCGCGAATTTCTTTTTTCACTGCTGCTAGTTCTGTATAAGCAACACGCTCAAGCTCTGCAGCTTCTTGTGCAGCGTCTCTCTCTTTCTCAAACTGAGCCAGTGCCATACCTTCAGCTGACCATGGATCCATGTCTGGCAGCTCTTCGATATTGATGGTTGGTTCGATGTATGCATCTTGGTGACGTAAATCGAGGCTAGTTGCGCGCACTGCTGAAATCATCAACATCACAGAGATAGCCAGTAGCGGTAGGCCACCAACAATCGCTGCAGTTTGTAACGTACTCAAGCCACCTAGGAACATCAGAATCGTTGGTAAGAACGACAGTGTGAATGCCCAGAACATACGGTTCCAACGCATTGGTTCTTCTGTCACGTTGTTCTGAACAACAGAAGCAAGGATGTATGAGATAGAGTCAAAGGTAGTCGCAGTGAAAATGATACACAGTAGTGTAAATACCGCGATAACGATTGTGCTCATCGGTAACTGTGCCAGCATCGAGAAGATAGCCTTAGTTGCGCCTTCATTGTTTAGTACAGCTACAACATCTAGCTCGCCAGACAGTTGTAGAGACAGGCCGTAGTTGCCCAAGATCATGAAGAATAGGAAACAACCTAGCGAACCAAAGAAGATAGAACCTGACACCATTTGTTTGATGGTTCGACCGCGAGAGATACGCGCTACAAATAGACCCATACTTGGTGCAAATACTAGCCACCATGCCCAATAGAAAATCGTCCAGTCTTGTGGGAAGTGCGTATTTTCGAATGTGCCGTAGCCACCAAATGGTTCAGCCCATGTCGCCATCACGAAGAAATTAGACAGCAGACGACCAATCGAGTCTAAGCCGGTTTCCAGCATGAAGATCGTTGGACCAGCAATCAGTACGAAAGCCAATAGACCCATTGCACCCCAGAAGTTGATGTTACTTAGGATCTTAATGCCTTTTTCCAAACCCGCGTAAGACGAGTAAGCAAAAATAGCAGTACAGACCAAAAGAACCGTCACTTGTGTTAGGTTGTTTTTCGGCAAGCCAAACAGGTGATTCAAGCCTTCGGTGATTAGAGGAGCTGCCAAACCTAAGGTTGTTGCTGCGCCGCCTAATAGGCCGAAAATGAATAGGATATCAACGATCTTTCCTGGTACGCCTTTACTACGGTGTTCACCAAGAACAGGCATTAATGCACTTGAGATCTTTAGAACAGGTTGTTTACGTACGTAGAAGAAGTAAGCGATAGGAATTGCCGGAATTAGGTAGATAGACCATGCGATTGGTCCCCAGTGGAACAGACCGTAGGTCGCTGCCCAGCGTACTGCTTCTTCACTGCCAGGTTCTAGTTGGAAAGGAGGTGATTGGTAGTAGTAAGCCCACTCAATACAGCCCCAGTACAAGATACTTGCACCGATACCACCACAAAATAGCATGGCAGCCCATGAAGCAGTTTTAAACTCAGGCTCTTCATCAGCTTCGCCGAGTTTAATTTGTCCCATATCACTGAACACCACGTACACCATAAATGCACAGGCTGCGAGACCTAGCGCTAGATATAGAAAACCAAGTTGATCAGTCATGAATGTTTTCGCAACCGCAATCCAGTCTGCGCCTTGAGCAGGGAACAGAATGAGCGGGAAAACTATCGTGAGGAGGAGTGCAATCGCACCAAAGAAGGTTGGCTTATCAATAAGCTCAAAAGTGTTTTTCACGAGTATTATTCCATTAAAATGAGAGCGGAATTATGGAATGAACTCGTTTTTCTGACCTAATCGGGTCTATTGTCGTGACGACAAATCGTTTTTATTTTGAATAAAATACGTTCAAAGGACTCAGCGGGTAAGGCTATATTAGAGCAAGAAGAATACCGCCTACGGTTGCCGCTGCGGACAGGTATTGCCCCGCTGAATAAGAACCGTCATCCTCTTCTTCGATCTTATCTGGGTGATCCATACCTAGAGCGCCGTGAGCGAAAGACTCGACTTTATCGGTGACTGTCGCGTTTTCTGCTTCAACTTTCTTCGCTTCTTTATCGATTTCTTTAAGGGCAGATAAGAGTGCTTTGCCCTCTTCAGAAAGCTTAACCGTATTTTGCTCAACCTTAAGCGGCGCAGGCTTTTCAGCTTCGCTATCTTGACTCTTAGTGTTCATCTGCGAAGGTGAATATAGCTGAGTATTACTCGTTCCTACTGGCGTCATATAGTTCTCCTTACCTATCCTTAAACATAGTATCGGCAGAGGTGTGAAAAACTTGTGCAATTAATCATCGATAGTGATGTTTTTTTATTCGCACATTACACTTTCTTCTGCTTAATCAAAACTGCTTGGTATTTAAGCAATTCCTATGCCGATACCCATGTTCAATTTAGGAAGCTAAGCGAGCTTAGTCACATTGTAGGTCTGAGCTGCGTTTAGACAGGTGTTTGTATGCCTTCATACGGTTCTCTTTCTGAACAAAACGTACGGGTGGAGACAGCACTTGCAGTTGGTAATCACGCGAATCTGAAGACAAGGCGTCAACAGGTGTGATGATGGCAACTTTCAGGTCAGGATTGCGACGCGAGATAGAAGCGGCTGTGCCTAAACCACCTTCAGTATGGAACTTACCAGCGACATGAATCACCTGTTTGTCTGGGTTCGTTGCTAGGTAATCGACAATTGATTCCGCCATGGTTTCATCCCAAGTTACTTGAGCGGCAAACTGCTTTTCAGTTTGTTCAGGCGTACCGTGGTGCATCGATGCCATGAACTTGTCTTTGTATGGGCTATCGCCAGTATTCACTTCAGTCGCTACCCAACCTCTCTGTTCTGAAGAAAGCTGCTCTAGGTACGGTAACCCTTTACGGCCAATACATTGAACGAAAGGCTTTGGTGCGTTTGCTGCGATAACATCCAAATTATTGGCTTTTGCGAACTCTACTAGTGCGCGGTAATCGCTTTCGTAATTTGGCCAAGCGGCAGCCTTGGAGATAAGCACCTGTTCACCAATCTCACCGTTTAGGTATTGGTTAAGCGTGTCTTGGTGCTCTCGGGTAAACTGCTCCATTGATAGGGCAATGTTTGAATCTGCGTTTTGACGCGCTTTTAAGAAGTCAGTCTGAAAGCGGTGAATGGCAGAGTGAGTGTGCCATTCGCCAATAAGAATGACGTCAGCGTCTAGCAGCTCTTGAGGTAAAGCGTTAAGAGAGAGTGCTTCGCCTTGTGGTGAGGCAAACTGGTAATCGTAGTAGGTGGAAACGGTTTCCGGTTGAACCACTTTTTGAGAAGTGTTTTCTGAAGGTTGATTAGCACAAGCTGTGAGAAGAGTGGCTAATCCGATAAGAATAATACGTTGCATGAAAGGCCTCCTTGAAGAACACGCATACTAAAGGAGGCAAGGTGAGATTTCAATGCAAACGATAATCAATATCAATTAAATCTGTTTGCGATACACTCTTAGCATAAAGTCAGCTTCACAGTTGAATTGCTCTGCGTTGGTGAGTTGTTGTTTAAACTCTTCAGTCGCTTTCCAAGCAAACGGCGTCATCTGTAGCAGGTCGAATGCATCTGACCCCGATAGTTCCATCATATAGTTTAGATGCTCTTGGTGCTCAAGAGTAAAACCTTCGATCAATTCAGGATCTTCATCGTGTAAACGCACACCATCATAAATGGCGTCACGCAACTGATATAGATGTCTGCTTGCTGGTGTTACTGTAATCATGACACCATTGTCTTTAATTGTGCGTTGGAGCTCTTCTGTCTTACATGGTGCATAAATGCGTAGAATGCCGTCTAAGCTGTTTTCAGCGAAGGGTAGTCGATGGCTAGAGGCAACAGAGAAGTCGACTGCTGGGTAGCGTTTAGCCGCGTATTTGATAGCAACCTTAGAAATGTCTAGGCCAAAAATCGCGCCGTTCTTATCTTGAAGATTCAACGCGATTTCATTGGTGTAATATCCCTCGCCACAGCCAATATCCAATAGGCTAGGATCTGTGTCTGGCAGGTAGCTGGAGCATAATCCGACTACCGCTTGGCGCATTGGATCGTAATGGTTGCCTTCAAGGAAGCGACGACGTGCCTGCATCATCTCTTTGTTGTCACCTGGATCTTTTGAACGTTTATGGTGTGCTGGCATCAAGTTGACGTAGCCTTCTTTTGCTAAATCGAACTGATGGTTCTTTTCACACTTAAACGTACGATCGTGTTGAGATAAAGGTTGGTGACACAAAGGGCATTGGTAGTGCATGACGATCTCAGAGCATAGAGTAGGGCGGCAAATTCTATCAAAAAGGTCTCTGTCAGGCTAAACAAAAAAGTCGTTGATAGTGGCTCTGGAGATGTGGAGTGTTGGGGCTGATAACATTAAAAATCATTGCTTCGATTTTGGTCACGTTTGTCTGCCGTTTTTCTGGGTATTGTTCACTCTTTCCTAGCGTGAATAAGAAACTGATATGACAAAGAAAATTATCCTCGATACAGACCCAGGCATCGATGACGCAATGGCAATTCTATTTGCTGAAGCTCACCCAGAGATTGAGCTGATGGGAATTACGACGGTTTATGGCAATGCGACGATAGATAACGGTACTCAGAATGCGCTTTATCTGAAGCAAAAGTTTGGTATGAATGCGCTGGTGGCAAAGGGTACTGATAAGCCATTAGTCAGAGACCCAGTTGGTGCTACCGTGGTCGTGCATGGTGAAGCTGGCTTTGGTGATGTAAAAGCACCGAGTTCACTAGAGGTTAAAGCGATTGAGAAGCCCGCTTATCAGTTCATTATTGATAGTGTTCGTGCTGAGCCGGGAGAGATTACACTCGTGGCGGTTGGTCCTCTCACTAACCTTGCTCTGGCATTGGAAGCCGCTCCTGACATTGTCGATTTGGTTAAGGAAGTGGTCATTATGGGTGGAGCCTTTGGCGAAAATGACCACAGGGGCAATGTGACACCATTTGCTGAAGCGAACATACACGATGATCCTCATGCTGCAGACAAGGTCTTCACGGCATTATGGCCAGTGACGGTTATCGGACTTGATGTAACAGAGGAGAGCTTCTTTACTGCTCAATACTTGGATGATTTGAGAGATGACGCTGGAGAGGTCGGGCAGTTCATCTGGGATGTTAGCCGTTACTATTTGAAGTTCTACTCAGAAAAAGTGGGAATGGAAGGCTGTCACGTTCACGATCCATCAGCCATTGCTTATGTTATCCAACCTTCTTTATTTGAGTGCCGAAATGGTGCGATTAGAGTGGTCACTGACGGACCTGCAGAGGGCATGACCATCCAGAAAAGCGACCAGCGTAGTTACATGAATGATGAGTGGAGCTCATTCCCGGCGCAGAAGGTCGGCGTTAAAGTAGACGATGAAGCGTTGTTGTCACTCTACAGAGAGACGTTAGTTCGATATTCTCAGAGTTAAGCTTGAGCGTTAGCCGATTGAGAGTGATAAAAAGGCCGGAGTGAACCGGCCTTTAATATATCTTGCGTAGTGAACTGATGACTGAACAGTTTTCCTGAACAGGTTATTGAACAGAAATCGTTGTGATCAGCTGGTGGCTTTCGCCAGGCTGAAGTGTTTTACCTGCCTCTAAACTTGGTGCGTGCAATGTTGATTCAACACATAGCATGGTGAGGTAGCCATCATCTTGCATGTCGCCCATACCAGCAGCACCTTCTGCCCAAGGGTTCCACAATACCGCAGAGTTATGCCCTTGGTTTTCAACTGTTAAAGTACGCTTAAGCTTTTTGTCCGCAACTAAGATTTGAGCTTCTGGCTGAGTGTACACTCGGTCAATGGTGTCGGTTAGCACAAGCTCAGCACCGCCTTGGCAGATCTTGCCACCTCGTAAGCTGTCGATGTACTCAGCACCCATACCTGTGGTTGTTGTGTTATGGATGTCTGCAACGTTTAGGTAAGTGTGCAGCGCACCAGAGAAAGTCCATGGTTGCTCATCGGTATTCTTCACATCCAAAGTCACTTTAAGCTCATCGCCAATCTCAACATTTAAGCGAGCATCGAACTGATGAGGCCATACTGCCAGCGTCTCTTCACTAGGCTTTAGACCCAAGCTTACAATCACACCAGCTTCGCTTTCGCGGTGCTCAATTAATTGCCACTCGCTTGAACGAGCAAAACCATGTGCAGGAGCTGCAATACGGCCAAACCAAGGCCAACATACTGGAATACCACCGCGCAGTGCTGTTTTTCCATCGAATTTAGCTTGTTGGCTCATCCAAATAAGGTCTTCTTGGCCTTGCGGTTGGAATGACACGACATGACCGCCAAACAGTGAAATCGCTGCATTTGCTTTATCGTGGATAACGCGAACCAGTTTTACACCTTCGTGTTCAACGATAGTGACGTTGTCAGAAAGTACAGCCAGTGCAGGTAGAGTTGATAAATCCATTACATGATCCTTCTAAGGAAATTGAATTCAAATGCTGACTCGATTCAAGCTTGTGATGAGAGGTGCAAGCAAACCAGTATTGGAATTGAATTTTACGTTTGGGCTATCTTGGTGGATTAAAATAGACGAAGTTAAAAGATAGCAGGTATTAAAAAGGCGACACTAAGGTCGCCTTTTTCAAAGTCTGCTCAAAACAGTCTTTGCTAATGCTTATCTAAAGCTATTTCTAAAAAGAAATTACTTAGAGATGTGAGCGATTAGGTCAAGAACTTTGTTTGAGTAACCGATTTCGTTGTCGTACCAAGATACAACTTTAACGAATTTGTCAGTTAGAGCAACACCAGCTTTAGCATCGAATACTGAAGTGTTAACTTCGCCGATGAAGTCTTGAGAAACAACTTGGTCTTCAGTGTAACCTAGAACGCCAGCCATTTCGCCTTCAGAAGCTTCTTTCATTGCAGCACAGATTTCTTCGTAAGAAGCAGCTTCTTTTAGGTTAACTGTTAGGTCAACTACAGAAACGTTAGCTGTTGGTACACGGAAAGCCATACCAGTTAGAAGGCCGTTTAGTTCTGGAAGAACAACGCCTACAGCTTTAGCAGCACCAGTTGAAGATGGGATGATGTTTTGAGAAGCACCACGGCCACCGCGCCAGTCTTTAGCAGAAGGACCATCTACAGTTTTTTGAGTTGCTGTAGTAGCGTGAACTGTAGTCATTAGACCAGACTCGATGCCCCACTTGTCGTTAAGAACTTTAGCGATAGGTGCAAGACAGTTAGTAGTACAAGAAGCGTTAGAAACGATGTCTTGACCAGCGTAAGTTGCTTGGTTAACGCCCATAACGAACATTGGAGTTGCGTCTTTAGAAGGACCAGTAAGAACAACTTTCTTAGCACCAGCAGTGATGTGCTTACGTGCAGTCTCGTCAGTTAGGAAAAGACCAGTTGCTTCAGCAACAACGTCTACGTCGATTGCATCCCACTTAAGATCTTCTGGGTTACGCTCAGCTGTAACACGTACAGTTTTACCGTTAACGATTAGGTTACCGCCTTCAACTTCAACAGTACCGTTGAAACGGCCGTGAGTTGAGTCGTACTTCAGCATGTATGCCATGTATTCAACGTCGATAAGGTCGTTGATACCAACAACTTCGATGTCATTGCGCTCTTGCGCTGCACGGAATACGAAACGACCGATACGGCCAAAACCATTAATACCTACTTTGATAGTCATTGTAGTTGCTCCACAACTTAATTTCTGATTAAAGATAACTGGTAGTAAAATTACAGAATCCAGTCTAAATCTGCAATAGATAATCCGACTTAACTTGTTTAATGTCAAAAAAAAGCGACGCTTTTCTTAACAATTGAGTGTAAGTGGTTGAAAATTGACCATTGCTAGTGGTTCTGCACCCTTCCAGTTGGGTAAAATACCTCTAAATGACGATTCACTTATGAGTGTATATGTACAATGTTTTCTTGTGAGAAAGTATGTGCTACAAAACGACTCATATGCAAGCCTTTATAGAAAAAAGTAAATATAATAAATGAGAATGTGGAGAGATATTAACGTGATTCAAAAGGAAGAAAAGATGATAAAGCCTGATGAATACTGGCGTGAACGCCTAACTGACGATGAGTACGAAGTGTGTCGTCTACGTGGTACTGAAGCCCCTTATAGCGGTAAGTTACTACATAACCACAAGACGGGAGTTTACAGCTGCACATGCTGCCAAGCCCCATTATTCCTGTCGGATAACAAATATGATTCTGGGTGCGGGTGGCCGAGCTTCGATGCTCCTGTAAACGATACAGCAATACGCTATATAGAAGATCTAAGTCACGGAATGAAGCGTGTAGAGATTCGTTGTAGTGCCTGCGATAGCCACCTAGGTCACGTTTTTCCTGATGGTCCGAAGACAACTGGCGAACGTTTTTGTGTTAATTCTGTGTCGTTAATTTTCAACAAAAATGACGAAAGTACGAAATAACTTGTCACTATTGTTTAATCCTTACAGCTCGCATTTGTCGATGAAATTGCAATGAACAGCCCAAGATTTCAGCGTTAACTCTAGTACAAATAAAAACAGCTACCATGATGGTAGCTGTTTTTTTTTCAATTTGTTGAAGAGGCTATTTGGTCGCCTAAGATTACTCGTAGCTCTTTACAACAGCAGGGCTGTAAACGCCGTCTAAAATGGCTTCGACAATTTTGTCTGCGTCTTTATTCAACTGCTTATATTTTGGCTTTTCAAAGTGATAGAGAACAGCGAGCTCAGACTCCGATGCGATAGGCACATTAAAGTCTTTAGCGACCATTGCCCATACGTATGCTTCTTCCATATTGCCTAGGCTGTGATTAATACTGGCCATCGACTTAAAAATTTCAGTGTTGACGTTAGAATTACTCGATAAGGTCAATGCGTTATTAAGTAGTTTTAACGTCTTTACATGGTCTCTAGTGGTGTAGAAAGTCGCTAGGGCATACTGCATCTCTGCCGTATTCAACGCTTCTGTTCCTTCTAGTTGTAAGAAGCTGCGTCTTGCGTTGGTATCCCCGTTTTGTGACCACAAGAAGTAGAGCGTTTCTGGCGTGTCTGATTGAGACAGTTCACTGACAATGCGTTCAGACTCTTCGATGCTGTGCATTAAAGAAGTAAAGCGACGTTCTTGAAGTTTAGATTGATCGATCGTTTCTATCTGCGCGGCAAGCTCAAGACATTTTTTATAGGCTGTGACCAATTCGAACTCTTTGATCTTATTGATTTCGGTTGGTTGTTTTTGAACTTCAAAGCGATGCCAGATAAGGTCGGTACGCGCTACACGGCACTGTCCGTCGTTCATGTTCAGCTGTTCACAGCGCAACCCAGGATTGCTCTGGCACAACTGATCGGTATTTTTGTTGCCCTCAAGACACCCAACCAGAGTGAAAGGTAATAGGCTAATTGCCAACCATTTCATAATTTTCATATTCCTTCACTTGTGATCAAATGCACTTATTATCGGTCAGGTTCTTGACTCAATTCTGTTAAGAGTTATTTTCTGGTGAAAATTGTTAACACTAAGGCTTTACCATGGATGCAGAACAACTTCTTAGCGCAATGACACCCGAGGTCTACGAACGTTTAACCTACGCAGTTGAAACGGGTAAATGGCCAGAAGGAACAGCGCTTTCTAAAGAGCAGCGCGATTCGTGTATGCAGGCGGTTATGTTATACCAATCTAAACATAACTCTGAAGCTCAACACATGACAATTGCCGCTGGTGGCGAAATTAGCTTTAAGTCTAAATCTGAACTCAAAAAACAGTTTAAGTCAGATCAAGAAGATATTGTAAGAGTTAACCCAAATCATTAGGCTTTAAATTACAACAAAGGGGTGGCGCAGTACCACCCCTTTTACGTTAAGTCGTTTATTTATAAGTAATAAAACGATTTAGCTCACGTGAAACTGCTGCTCACATCATAGAAGAGCAGCGGCTCAAGATGAACCTTAACGAGCTTACAAGCTCATCTCACCACGCAGTACTTGCTGCATCTGAGTTTTCACTTCTTCGTAGCTTAGGTTTTGGCTTAATAGGTAATGAAGTTTCGCTAGTGCCGCTTCCGGAGTCATATCATAACCACTAACAACCCCAGCTTCTGCTAAAGCACAGCCCGTCGCATAGCCACCCATGTTCACTTTACCTGCTAAACATTGAGTTAGGTTTACCACGATAACACCGCGCTCTGATGCGTCTTTTAGGTGCTGAAGTAGCTCTGGGTTTTGTGGTGCATTACCAACACCAAAAGTCAGCAGGATCATTGCGTTAACAGGTTGTAGTAACGTGTTACGGATCACTTCGTGTGAGATGCCTGGGTACATAGTGATTACGCCGATTGGTTGCGGTGTAATGTTATGAACCTTGAACTTCCCTTCAGGTTGCTCGTTGACTACAACGTTGTTGCTTAGCTGGATATTGATACCAGCTTCCAACAGCGGATTAAGGTTTGGAGAGGTAAACGCATTGAAGCCATCAGCATGTGATTTAGTGCTGCGGTTACCACGCATTAATTTGTTATTGAAGAACAGTGTCACTTCGTTGATTGGGTAATTCGCCGCGATGTGTAGTGCATTCAATAGGTTTGCTTGGCCGTCAGAACGTAGCTCAGCAAGTGGGATCTGAGAGCCGGTTACAATCACTGGTTTGCCAAGGTTTTCTAGCATGAAAGACAACGCAGAAGCGGTGTACGCCATGGTGTCAGTACCGTGCAGGATAACGAAACCATCGTATTTGTCGTAGTTCGCGCGGATGTCATCAGCGATAGTCTGCCAATCAAGTGGCGTCATGTCTGAAGAGTCCATCAATGGCGAGTATTCGTGGATGGTGTACTCAGGCATCTCTGGGCGATGGAATTCAGGCATACCAGCAAGCTGTTTATCCATGAATCCAGCAACAGGGACATAGCCGTGATCATGCGATTTTTGCATGCCGATTGTGCCGCCGGTGTACGCGATATAGATGTGTTTTCTTTCCATGGCGATTATTACTTTAGTGTGATGTAGGGAACAGGTGGGCGATTATAGCGAATTATTATGTAATAAAAAGAGGCGCCTCACACAGAGGCGCCCCTTGATAATAAAGCGTTGAGCTTAAATTATTGAACTTGGCAGTTTAAGCAAAAAGCGTAACGGCCTTGTGGGTCGTTAAAGTTGCTTAATAGTTGGCTATCTTGAGCTAACTGCTGCGTAACCGGCTGCAAACTGCTTGGTATCATTGACTGAATATCAAGGCCAATCGACATCTGGACTTGGTTCATAAATTCTTGAATAAACTGCTCAGTGGCTGAAAGTGGCTCTTCTACCCAGTAGATGTTGTAGCTTTCGAGTTCTGCAAGTGAAGCGGCGGCTGCAATCGCGTCATCGAAGTCACCAATTTCATCGACTAAACCGTTTTGCATAGCGTCTTGACCTGTCCATACGCGACCTTGAGCAATTTTATCGACCGCATCAACATCCATTCCACGGTTTTCTCCAACTAGACCGATGAATCGGCGGTAGCCATGTTCAATACCCATCTGGAACGCATCTTTCGCGCCCTCAGTTAGGCCGGTGGTGATACCAAGACCTGAGAACGGTGATGTGCCAACGCCATCAGTATAAACACCAATATCATTTAAGCCTTTTTCGAAGGTAGTGATGACACTGAAGATACCAATCGAGCCAGTTAACGTAGTTGGTTGAGCGAGGATCTTGTCTGCGCCCATTGAGATCCAGTAACCACCAGAAGCGGCAAGGCTAGACATTGACACAACTACAGGCTTACCCGCTTGCTTAATCGCTTCTATTTCATTGCGAATAACTTCTGAAGCAAATGCGCTGCCGCCAGGGCTATCCACTCTAAGAACAACGGCTTTAACTTTGTCATCGTTACGAGCTTGGCGAAGTAGAGCCGCGGTTGTATCGCCACCCACGGTGCCACGTGGCTGTTTGCCATCCATAATAGCGCCGCTAGCAACAATCACAGCTACATCGTGTGATTCACTGCTCATGTCTGGAAGCATGGTTGCACGGTACTCGTAGTAGCCAAGTGCGTTGTAACTGTCTTGACCATCACTGCCGAACACATCTGCAAGCTCTAGTCGAACTTGCTGGCGAGTGGCTAGCTCATCCACCAAACCAAGTTTTTCCGCCAGTTTCGCGATATCGCCATCAACAGATTCAAGCTCTTTCAAGAAAGTGTCCATGCTTGGATTGAGTGTCTTCGCATCAATTTGGCGGTTATTGCTCACATCATCAACGTAAGCGCTCCAAAGTTGGCCCAACCAACGTGATGCCGACTCTTTGGCTGCGTCAGACATGTCGTCACGAATGAACGGCTCAATCGCTGATTTGTAAGTGCCCACGCGGAACACATGAGTGTTCACATCGAGCTTCTCTAATAAGGTTTTGTAGTAAAGCGAGTAGGCGCTGTAACCTTTAAGAAGTACACCACCATCAGGCGACATGTATACCTTAGTTGCGTAGCTTGCTAGGTAGTATTGGCTTTGGTTGTAGAAGTCACCCACCGCATAAATTGGCTTTCCTGAAGCTTTAAACTCATTTAAGGCTTTAGCGATGTAGCGCAGTTTAGTTAGGTTGGTCTCTGGCAGCTCTTTAAGTGCCAAAACAATACCTGTTACATTGTCATCGTCTTTGGCGTAGCGAATCGTTTCAACGATATCAAAGAGAATGTTTTCTTTTGGCAGGTCCTTACCAAGCAGCGAGCCAGTGACGGAGTCCATTGGGTTAATATAGCGACTTTGTTCAACAATCGGACCCGACAGGTTAAGCACTAAAGCTGATTGTTGAGGCACCGTTGGTTGTGCAGTGTCTGAGTGGAAGTAAACAAAGTAGATAACGGCGATACTAAGTAAGAAGATTAAGTTAACAAGCGCAACACGTATAAACGTAATCAGCTTCCAAATCCCTTTGAAGATCATGCCTATAAATTTGAATATTTTTTTCATTCTGTCTCCGCAGTGAGATTACGTCGCTTTAACAAGCAGCAGTACCATTAATCTCAATAATATGAACTGCTTAGTATCCTACGATAATTCCCAAGCTCAAACTACACCAAGAATTGTTAATCGATATATTCTCATTAAGTGTAGACAGATTAGGGGCTTCTGAACGATTAATACCTTCAGCATTATGATCGGTGTTACAAAAATGTAAACGGTTGTTTGAACTTTTGGTGATTGAACTATACTGTGGTCAGACCACAAGGATAAATAATAGAAGTGATGTCTGCCATGTACCCACATTTACTTGAACCACTCGATCTTGGATTTACTCAGTTACGTAACCGTGTATTGATGGGATCAATGCACACCGGCTTAGAAGAGCACAAAGAAGGCCTACATAAACTCGCCGCGTTTTACGAAGAGCGAGCAAAAGGAGGCGTTGGCCTAATTGTTACAGGCGGCTTTTCTCCGAACTTACGTGGCAGATTATCCCCATTTAGTGCTGAATTCAGTAAAGTTAAGCACGCGAAAGCCCACCAGGTTGTTACCGAAGCGGTACATAAACACGGTGGCAAGATCGCTTTGCAGCTGTTGCATGCTGGTCGATATGCGATGCACCCATTCGCGCAGAGTGCGTCAGGTATAAAAGCACCAATCGCCAAATTTGCGCCAAGCGAGATGAGCCCTCGTCAAATCAAAAAGACCATCAATGCCTTCGCTAACAGTGCCGAGCTTGCTCAAGTGGCAGGTTACGACGGCATTGAAATCATGGGCTCTGAAGGTTACTTGATTAACCAATTTATCTGTAAGCGAACCAACATGCGTTACGACGAGTGGGGTGGCTCTTATGAGAAGCGCATGCGTTTCCCACTAGAGATCGTCAAATCGATTCGTGAAGCTGTGGGCGATGATTTCATTATTATCTTCCGACTGTCGATGCTGGATTTGGTTGAGCAAGGCAGCACCTTTGAAGATGTTGTGTTACTGGCTCAAAAGCTTGAAGAGGCGGGCGTTACCATTATCAATACAGGTATTGGTTGGCATGAAGCTCGTATCCCAACTATCGCGACACAAGTACCACGTGGTGCTTTCTCATGGGTAACTGAGAAAGTGAAACCGTATGTTTCTATTCCCGTGATCACTTGTAACCGTATCAATACACCTGAAGAAGCAGAACGTATTATCAGCTCCGGTCAGGCCGACATGGTCTCCATGGCTCGCCCTTTCTTGGCTGACCCTGATTTCGTCAACAAAGCCGCGCAAGATCAAGCACAGTTCATCAACACCTGTATTGGTTGTAACCAAGCGTGTCTTGATAACGTATTCAAAGGGAAACGTGCGAGCTGTTTGGTTAATCCACGAGCGTGTCACGAGACTGAAATTGTCGTTCAACCCGCACCAGCGACTAAGACTATAGCGGTTGTAGGTGCTGGCCCTGCAGGTTTAGCTTGTGCGACGACTTTGGCTCAACGCGGGCATAAAGTTGATTTGATTGAGAAAAATGATCGTATAGGCGGTCAGTTTAGACTAGCAATGCAGATTCCGGGCAAAGAAGAATTCAGAGAAACGATTCGTTATTTTGCTAACCAAATCGACGCATCGGGCGTGAATCTGAAACTGGATACTGAAGCTACGTTTGAGATGCTACTTAAGTACGATGAAGTGGTGATGGCGGCGGGTGTAGAGCCAAGAAAACTGAATATTGAAGGTATTGATCACGAGAACGTGGTCGATTACCAAACCTTGATTCGCGAAAAGACACCTGTAGGTGAAAAGGTCGCGATTGTTGGTGCTGGTGGTATCGGTGTCGATGTGGCAACCATGCTCACCGAGCCGACGTCCCATAGTTTAGACGATTGGCTACATGAGTGGGGCATCGATAAGAATATGGAACACCCAGGTGGCTTGTATCCTTACCCGGATTCATTCAGTGACAAAACGGTTTGGGTTATGCAGCGTAAAGCGGGTCGCGTTGGTAAAGGTCCGGGCAAAACCACAGGCTGGATTCACAAACGCACACTAGAAAAACGCGGTGTGAACTTACTTGGTGGCGTGAGCTACAACAAGATTGACGACCAAGGTTTGCATATCAGTGTTGGTAAACAAGATCAGGTATTAGATGCCGATTCCGTTATCGTGTGTGCAGGTCAAGTATCGGTGAGACCATTCGAAGATATGTGGCAAGAGTTTGGTGGCAAATTGCACGTGATTGGTGGTGCTGATTATGCTGGTGAGCTAGATGCTGTGCGCGCTATCCGTCAAGGTGTTGAACTAGCGATTAAGTTATAGAGCCAGTTAGCTAAGTTACTGAGATAGATGTTTGAACAAGGCTCCTAAGTCGTAGATTTAGGAGCCTTTATTGTGTCTAATCTAGTCTATATGGGGAGTCGTTGAGATTTATTATCGTTTGTATTCTGTGCTAAAGTTCAAGTATACAAATAATAAAGAAATAGTAAGGACTTCAAATGGATGCTTTGGATCTACTGCTCAACCGACGCTCTATCGCAAAACTCTCTGATCCGGCACCTGAAGGTGTAGCGTTAGAAAACATCATCAAAGCGGGCTTACGAGCTCCTGACCACGGTGCACTAACACCATGGCGCTTTGTTATCGCACAAGGTTCAGGGCTACAGAAGCTATCTGATATCTTGGTTCGTGCTGCTGAAGCGGAAGACAGCGAAGAAGCGGTGATTGAGAAAGTGAAAAAGGCGCCGTTCCGTGCTCCTATGGTAATTACTGTCATCGCTAAAGTAACCGAGCACGAGAAAGTACCAGCGATTGAACAACATCTTTCTGCAGGTTGTGCGGCGCAAGCAATGCAAATGGCGGCTGTCGCTCAAGGTTTCCAAGGTTTTTGGCGCTCAGGCAAATGGATGTTCCACCCAGAGGTACATCAAGCATTCGGTCTAGAAGGCGATGACGAAATTGTTGGCTTCCTATACCTAGGTACGCCGGGCTGCACACCAATGAAAGTGCCAGAGCGTGACTTCTCTAAGTTTGTTGAGTTCCTATAAAGAGCACTGAAGCTGAATAGTGGAATGCTAACTGTATAAACAACCAGTTTTTCTTGATTTATTAGGGTCACATTAGATAATGTGGCCCTAATTGTTTGTAGCATCTGGAAAAACATGTCTCGCCTTATTATTGCTGAAAAACCAAGCCTCGGTCGCGCGATCGCCGCTGCACTGCCAAATCCACAGAAGAAAGACCAAGGGTTCATTAAATGTGGTAATGGGGATGTAGTGACTTGGTGTATTGGACACTTATTGGAGCAGGTTGAGCCAGATGCTTATGACGACCGCTACAAGAAATGGAACTTGGCCGATCTTCCTATCGTGCCTGAGCAGTGGCAGCTAAGGCCACGCAAGACTTCAAGCAAACAGCTCACGGTGATCCGAAAGCTATTGAAGGACGCCACTCAAATTGTTCACGCCGGAGACCCGGATAGAGAAGGGCAGCTTCTGGTTGATGAAGTGATCGATTACTGCAAAGTTTCTAAAGCCAAGAAAGAGTCGATGGAAAGGCTGCTTATCAGCGATTTGAACTTACCAGCCGTGAAGCGTGCACTTTCTCAAATGCGCAGCAATCGCGATTTTATCCCTCTCTCTGTTTCAGCATTGGCACGCTCTAGAGCCGATTGGCTGTATGGCATGAACATGACTCGCGCTTATACCTTGCTGGGTCAAAAAGCCGGTTACCAAGGTGTATTGTCGGTAGGGCGTGTGCAGACGCCAGTACTTGGTTTAGTGGTGAGGCGTGATGAAGAGATCGAAAACTTCATTCCAAAAGATTACTTCACTTTGCATGCCTTGATTCCTTACCAAAATAACGGACAGAGCTTTGATATTCGTGCTCGCTGGAAACCAAGTGAAGCGTGTAAGCCGTGGCAAGATGAAGAAGGTCGTGTACTCAATCGAAAGTTGGTTGAAAATGTCGCTCAGCGAATCGCAAACCAACCTGCAACCGTCACAGAGTCAGAGCAGAAGCAAAGTAAACAAGCTGCGCCACTTCCTTACTCTCTGTCTGCCTTGCAGATTGATGCCTCCAAACGTTTTGGCATGAGTGCTCAGCAGGTGTTGGATACCTGTCAGTCTTTATATGAGAAGCACAAGCTCATCACTTACCCTCGTTCCGATAGCCGCTACCTTCCTAAAGAGCACTACTCTCAGCGAGAGTCGATCGTAGACGCCATCGCCAATAATGCGAAAGAGCTACAAAGTGGTGCTCAAGGCGCGGATCTCTCACTGAAATCAAAAGCATGGAACGACAGTAAGGTCGATGCTCACCACGCAATCATCCCAACACCGAAGAAATCATCGGTGAATGGTTTGTCTGCCAATGAGATGAAAATCTATCAACAAATCGCACGCCAGTATCTGATGCAGTTCTACCCACCGGCTGTGTTTGCGGACGCTAAGTTAGTGTTTGATATCGCTGGTGGCGTGTTCATCGCAAAAGGACGTCAGCTTATCAACCCGGGTTGGAAGGTGTTGATGGGTAAAACAGACACCGAAGAGAAAAGTGATGGTACTGATACGGTTCCACCGCTCGATAAAGGAACGGTGTTGACCTGCCGCGAAGGTGTCATTGGAGACAAGAAAACCGAGCCGCCGAAGCACTTCACAGAAGCGACACTGCTCCAAGCGATGACAGGTATTGCGCGTTTTGTCGCGAATAAGGATCTGAAAGCGATTTTGAAAGAGACTGATGGTCTTGGAACAGAGGCGACTCGTGCGGGCATTCTCGATACGCTATTTAAAAGGCAGCTGCTAACGCGCCAAGGTAAAAGCATTCATAGTAGCCCAGCAGGTAGAGGTTTGATTCATGCCCTACCTGAAGATTCGACCTTTCCGGACATGACAGCACACTGGGAACACCAGTTACAGGGCATGGCCGAGCGTAACCAAGCGTACCAACCTTTCATGCAAGCGCTGGAAAGCAAGATTGATGGCTTAATGGGGAGAGTGAAAACAGGTGAAGTGCCTGAATCACTCCGTCATCTCCCTAAAGTCGAGAGACCCGCTTTTAAACGCAGTAAAGGTGGTGGAACGAAGAAGTCTTATGCCAAGAAAGGTAACTATGCTAAGAAAGGCGTTTCGGCTAAAAAAGGATCTTAAAGCTAGCGTTTGTAAGTGCTCCAGTTAGCGTCCGACTTTACGTCCACAACGCTTAAACAACTGTTGCCAATACTCAACATGGCGGCGAGTGGATGCGCGAAAGGCTTGGTGCGTATCTTGGATGGGGAAGTAGTAGCTGTGCAGCTCTGGTTGAGCGTCAAACATTGCCAGTTGCGGGGCGAGCTGCTGATAGTAGCCATCCAGCTGCGCCATGTAAGGCTGTACCTTGCCAATGTATTGTTGCTCGAATACGTTGTTGAGGTAACGGAACTTAGTGGTGTCTCGTTGTTTTCCGCAGATGATATTGGCATCAAAAGTAGTGAGTTGCTTGGTGATGGTATCGAGCTCAACCGACGCACGAGCAAGCGAATAATACAGATCCCCAAGGGTAGAGCTCTTCTCTAACACCTCTTGCACCTCTGTGGTCTTACCCGAAACAAGCGGCGTATTTAACGATTGGTTAAGATGCTCTAGGGCATCACTCGTCTGTCTTACTTGTTGACCAATATCCTGACGCAACCACTGGCTTCCACGCATCTGTGCCTGCATGGCATCGCTAGCATAAATCAGGTTCCATTGATGGAGCGGAAACTGAGCGAGCTTCTGTTGCTCGATCCGTCTCAAGAGTTCGATGATTTCTGGGTCTAGCTCATCACTGGATAAGCACTTGCCTACGCCTTCGAGTAGAGCAACTTGATAATCGTAATTGCGGAATTCGTCCGCGACTTTTCCGAGCACTGAGTTACGCTCAGCAATCAGGTTGAAAAGCCCACATTGGCGAAGTTGATAGCTGTCGATGAGCCCAATAGAAACTGAGGGGACGTTTAACAATAGCTCTCGCTTTCTTGGCAACCTTTCAAACTCCCACTCTTGTTTGAGCTCCTCAGCATCTTGCACCCTTGCTACCTTGGTTTGATAGTCATCGAACAAGTCTCCAGGGACTTCCCCAAAACATCCTCCGAACACCACAGTGATTAAAAGCAGTGGTGAGCGTTGTGCGAAGTTTGTAAGAAGGCGAAGATTCATGGGTTACCTACCAGTCTATTTCACTGCCATCGAAATTGAAGAAGTGACCACTTACTTCAGTGCTGGCAGACTCGATGACTTTAATAAGACCAGACGCTGAGGTATCGGTGTCAATAAGGGCATTAGGACCACCCATCTCTGTCTGTACCCAACCTGGGTGCAGTGCCAATACCGTGAAGCCGTTACTGGTTAGATCATTACTTAAACTTTTTACAACGGAGTTGAGAGCCGCTTTTGAAGAGCGATAGATGTAGCCGCCACCAGAGGTGTTTTCTGCCATGCTGCCGACTCGGGAAGACAAGCAAGCGATCTTTTTAACTTTGCTGCCTTCTAGTAAAGGAAGAAGTGTTTCAACCAGCTTCAATGGCGCAATGGTGTTGACCTCAAAAACGCGTCGCCACTCTTCTACATCGGTGTTACCCAGTCCGTAACCTCTAGGGCCGTAATAGCCAGCATTGTTAATTAGAATATCAATGGGCTGTATTTGAGCAGGTAGCCTGCTGGTGGCTTGGTAATCGGTGATGTCGAGTTGAATGCAGGTCAAGTTACTGTGATGTTCTGCGAGTGCCAGTAACTCTTGCGCCGATGAGGTATCACGATAGGTAGCGTAAACGGTGTGATTGTCCTTTACGTATTGCTGAGCAAGGCTTAAACCAATGCCTCGGTTGGCTCCAGTAATAAAAATAACGCGCATGGTGATTCCTTTTCAGTTCAATTAGTTAAGTGTGATGGCTTAACACAAGAAAATCAACGGCCCACCAACTGGCCATTAGCATTCCGACAAAAATCATTACTGCTGTCGCTGAGCCACAGATCACCCCAAGGGTAAGTATTAGGTTTTTCATTGCTTTCTCTGAAGATTATTAAAGATAATGATAATTGTTATCATTAATTTGGGTTGTCGCCAAGTCTGAGGCTGTTATGATTTTGAGAAAGATAAGCAATTAACTCGATTATGATTCCTTTAATTTACCACCCAATCTATTCACAGTTACCTTTACCAGAAGGCCATCGCTACCCAATCAACAAATATCAGTTGTTGCATAGTGCTGTTGAGGCGCTGATGGATAGTGAACCTCGATGGAAGAGCAAGTTTGAAGTGTGCCAACCAACGCCCGTTTCGGTTGAGCAAGTAAAACAAGTACACGATAGTGACTATGTCGATTTGCTCGTGTCTGGTAATTTGCCTGCGGCTAAAATGAGACGCATCGGTTTCCCGTGGAGCGAGCAACTTATTGAGAGAACACTCTACTCAAGTGGTGGAACCTGCTTGGCCGCTGAAATGGCAATAGAGAGTGGTTTAGCGATTCATTTGAGTGGTGGTTATCACCACGCGCATCATGATTTCGGCAGCGGATTTTGTTTGTTGAATGATTTGGTGTTAGCAGCAAAGCATGCACTTACCTTTGAGCAGGTTGATAAGGTGCTGATCGTAGACAGTGACGTACACCATGGCGATGGGACGGCGACACTCTGCCAAGAGAGCGATGAGATCATCACTTTGTCATTTCACTGCGACAAAAACTTCCCAGCAAGAAAGCCACTATCGGATCTGGATGTGCCATTAAGTCGCGAGACGGAAGATGAAGAGTTTCTGCGTTGTTTTGAGCAAGTGACTAAGCTGGCAATTGCGCATCACCAACCTGATCTGATCATTTATGATGCGGGTGTCGATATCCACCAAGACGATGAGTTGGGTTACTTGAATGTATCGACGCAAGGAATCTTTGAACGCGATTGCTTCATGATTAGCTTAGCAAAATCAGAGTCTATTCCAATGGCGTGTGTTGTTGGAGGAGGCTATCGAACTCAACATCAAGATTTAGTACCGATCCACATGCAGCTTTTGAAAGCGGCCCTAGCCGTGAATAGTTGACTTGCTGAGCTAGTTTTCTTCAGATACAAAAAAGCCGCTGATTTCTCAGCGGCTTTTTCTAATGTGGTGGAGGGATAGGGATTTGAACCCTAGAACCGCTATTAACGGTTGCCGGTTTTCAAGACCGGTGCTTTCGACCACTCAGCCATCCCTCCGATGCCGCGTATAATATAAGGGTGGCTTTCGCTTGTAAATACCCTTATTAACTGACTGCTTTTTTTATGAACGCTTTTCGCTGTTTTTGTATTGAATGGCCGTTTATTGTGCACTTTCTGATGGTTTATCTTAACTACCAACTAAAAACGGATAGCTAAAAGTTAAAAACGAGTGCCAAAGAACGGCATGTGTCCTAAGCCTGGTGAACTAAATAGGTAATAACAGGAATCTTTAGCTGAAAGTTTGGCAAAGTAATAGAAGGAGTAACGCTAGATAACCGAGAGACTGCGGTATTAACAGCTACTCAAGGTTCACTTAGTGTGAGGGGGAAAGCATAGAGATAAGTGGTAAACCCTAGATGCAAAAAAGCCGCTGATTTCTCAGCGGCTTTCTCTAATGTGGTGGAGGGATAGGGATTTGAACCCTAGAACCGCTATTAACGGTTGCCGGTTTTCAAGACCGGTGCTTTCGACCACTCAGCCATCCCTCCAGTGGCGTGAATAATATAAGGGCATGAGGATCTTGTAAACCCCTAATTTACATAAATTTGTTCTGTTGCTTGTTTTCTAGGCATTAACGGCAATAAAAAAGGGAAGCCATTGGCTTCCCTTCTTCGTTTGGTGATCATTTAATCATTTTTTGCGTAGAATCGCTGTAATTCAGTGAGACCTTGCATAAGTACTGGTAAGCGAGGGCTTACATTTTTTAGTCGTTGGTAATCTTGGTCGTACAGTTTGTAGTTACCAAACTTATCTAGCACAGTAGTTTGCTTATCTGTCACAAGCGCTAACTCACGAGAATCACCCGCAAGAACCCATTTTCTCTTACGCTCATCAAACAAGCTGCGGCCGCTGCTAAAGTCAGTTGGGTTTGAAGATACACCCAGTAGCTCTTGCATTAGTGTTACTGAAATATCTAAGTGGCTAGAGCGGTGAGTGTACTCAGACGCTGATTTACCTGGCCAGCTGATAAACAGCGGAACCTGCAATTGATAACGACTGTAGTTAGAGTTTGCACCCCAGCTGTTAGTCTTGGTTTCGTTAAACTCAGTACCATGATTGGAGGTAATGATAACCACCGTATTATCGATAAGGTCTAAGCGTTCCAATTCTGCGTAGATGGTCGCAAGCTGTGCGTCCGCTGCTTGAGCTGACTTTTGATAATCAGCAGCAAAGCGCTCTGCGGTTGTTAACGCTGAGTCTGACTCGGCTTCTGAACTTGCAAAGTTGTCCAGTGTTGTCAGCTCAATAAAGTTAAACCAAGGGCGTTTAGCTTTCGGTGATTCCACCCAGCTTGACCAAGCTTGGATTGCACTCTGGTCATTAAACGTCGCTTGCTCTGACATGATCTTACGGCCTCGGAAGATGATGTCCGAGTAAAGTGTATCGTCAAAGTTGTCACCGCTGAATGCGGCCAACTTGTAATTGTGATTATCTAATACATCCAATAGTACTGAGCTCGCGCCTTGAGCTTCAATGCTGCTCGCATAGCTGCTCGGAAGGCCGTAGAACAAACCGAAAATACCAAACATGTCGTTACTAGAACTGTAATGGTTAGTAAAGTTGATCGACTGTTGCGCGAATGCATAGCTATTCGGCATTGATGCTTCGTTAAGAGCGTCTGAGCGTAGGTTATTCACGCTCACCATCAGGATGTTCAAGTCATCACTGCGGCGGTTGTATTGAATTTCTTCTAGCGGGTAGCTAACAAGGTTTACATTGCCTTTGTTCGCTTCTAAACGCTCTAGATATTCTTCACGGTCTAACAGACCATGTTTCTCCATAAAGCTTTTCGCTGTCATTGGGTAAGACAGTGGGAAGTTGGCTTTTTGGCTGGTAATTGGGTTATAGAAATACGCATCAGCCCACATGTAAGTCAGGTGGCTACTGATGAAACACAGGAAGAAGACGGCGGTAATAGGACGACCGATGTGTTTATGAGACAGTTTACGCTGCTTACGCCAAACCCACTCAGATAGACCGAGTTGCAGCAAGAAGATAAGCGGCATAACAATGAAGAGGTGCTGCAAGTCAGATGTGAATGCAGACTCCTCTCCACTGAATAAAACCTCCCACACGACAGGCGTCAGGTGGAGGTTTATATCTTGATACGTTTGGGTATCAATCAATAGGACAGTTAAACCTATGGTCGCAAAGCAAACGGCAACCAAACGTAATAACTTCCTCGACGGAAGAATAAATGTGAGCGGGAACAGCACTAATAGATAGAGCGCAAATACCAAAAAGCCGAAATGACCAACCCATGACGCAGCCAAATAGAACTGACCCAGCAGGGTTTCTGGCCAAGCAGATTGAGTGATATAACGAGTACCAATCAACATCGCAGCAATGATGTTGAAAAATGCAAACCAGTGACCCCAACCAACTAGGCGAGATACACGATCGCTATATGAGTTTGCGCTGTCTACCATTTATAATTCTTTTATCCGTCAATCAAATTTAGTGAGACTTTTTATCTTCAAGAGAAGAAATTAAAGCCTCGGCAAATTTTTCAGCAATTCCTTTGCGTTGTGAAGCAGCAACGTTCTGATTTAAGACATTGGTTGCGATATTTCCAGCGATCATCAGTGAAAGTTCTGGTGAAGCTTTGTGCTTAGATAGTACAGCACCTACTTCAGCTAGGATTTTTTCAACTTGTTCATCTGTGTATTTAGATATAATCGGCATAAGGACTCTAATAATGATAGTAAAAGCGGCTTATGATAACCTACTATGCACGACAACTGAAACCTGAACGG
Source organism: Vibrio sp. 070316B (assembly GCF_013114115.1). Lineage (NCBI taxonomy): Bacteria > Pseudomonadati > Pseudomonadota > Gammaproteobacteria > Vibrionales > Vibrionaceae > Vibrio > Vibrio sp. 070316B. The sequence continues at coordinate 52,002 of NZ_VTYC01000027.1, forward strand.
TAATATTTTCACTATGAGCCTTCACCTTTCCAACGTAATTTTACACCAGCTGAGCAAGAACGATCAGGAAGAACTGATTGTTAACTATCGTGCTGAATCTCTAGAAAACGATGCTTCTTCTGAAAGCCTAGTTGCTGAACTTCATCGTGTTTTTAACTCAAAAGCAGGCAAAGGGTTTGGTTCTTTCAAATCTGACAGCGAATTCCAACAGTGGTTGCATCAACTTCGTGCTGGTGAGACAAACTTTTACGATTTTTCTCAAAAGAGTGCGCAACGTCTAAAAGACGAGCTTTCAAAATACCCATTTGCTGATGAAGGCATCTTGGTAATGGCTGAATATCAGTCACTTGCAACTGACTACCTTTTCATTGGTCTACTGCCTTCAAACCAAAGCTTGAAGGTAACAGAAGGGTTAGATATCAGTGCGACTGACTACTTAGATATCTCTAAAATGGACATCGCAGCTCGCTTAGATCTTTCTACTTACGAGACAGACAAAGAGTCAAACCGTTACCTAACGTACATTAAAGGACGTGTTGGTCGTAAAGTGGCCGACTTCTTCTTAGATTTTCTTCAAGCGGAAGTAGGTCTGGATGCAAAACTGCAAAACCAGGTGCTGATGCAAGCGGTAGAAGATTTTGTTTCTGACTCTAAATTAGAGAAAGAGGAAGCGATCAGCTACAAAAAGCAGGTTGCTGATTACTGTAACGAGCAGTTAAAAGCGGGTGATGAGGTTCAAGTGCGTGAACTGTCTGGCGAATTACCAGCAAGCTCAGATGGCACCAGCTTCTTTGACTATACTAGTGAGCAAGGCTACGAGTTAGAAGACAGCTTCCCTGCAGATCGCGCAACTATGCGTAAACTAACAAAATTTGTTGGTGCTGGTGGCGGTTTGAATGTTAGTTTTGATAGTCTGCTTCTAGGCGAGCGTATCTTCTATGATCCGGAGACAGATACACTAACGATTAAAGGCACACCGCCAAACTTACGTGACCAACTGACTCGTAATAAGTCATAGTCCGAAGTGAATAGGTAAGCGGCAGTAGGATGCTGTCGCTTGTTTTTGTGCTTTGTGTCTTCGCCATAGCAATAATGGCTTTAAGTTAACACGCACAAGGAATATAGATGGAACAATCAGTAGCAAAGCCCACTCGCTTTAATAAACCAGCCACTTTCTTAGTTGTGATTTTGGTTCTGTGGCTACTTCCTTCATTGGCACTTCTCAACCTAAGCCGTTCCTACACAAACTCTCTTGCTCAAATCGAAGAGCTGGGTATTCGCGTTAACGAATTAAGACAGTCACTCTATTTCTCGGAACCACTTCGCGTCTCACGCATCAATGAGTTAGCTCTTGACGCTCAATTAGTTTATTCGATTCGACTTCAGATCGAATCCGATTTCCAAAACGCATTTTTCCGCCCTGACGTAAACCAACTGCTTTATGTGGCAGACCAGTTCTTGGACAAATTTGACGAGTTCATTCCAATCGAAAGTCAGGTTCAAGAGATTGTCGATAACATCAAGCTTTTACGTGCAGACAAGCAGTTATCTCCCAAGTTAAAACCGTTGCTAAATGAATTCGGAGTGGTGGTTTTTGAAGCCATGTATTCAGACAGCCAAAGCTCGTCGGCAACCTATCGAGCCTTTGATTCTATTCTTGAAAGATCTTACAAGTTAAAGACGGAGGAGCAGGACGCCATCCAACAGTTGTTGGCTGATGCTTCTGCTTTATTGGTGGATTATGCTCAACTTAACTTTCTAGTCGATAAGATTAAACAGAACTCAGTGAATAAGCAGATCATCAAATTGGAGGCTGAGTATCATGAACGTCAGTTTAACCTTTTACTTGTGATGTTAGGTTTGAGCTTAGTGGCGATGGGTGCATTGGTTGTTTGGAGTATCAACGTGAGAAAATCGGCGCAGCAACCTAAAGCGGAGCTGAGTGCTGATCCCGAGCCTAGCATGGAGAAGGTGGTTCAATTTTCTGATAAAGAAGAATTGTTTCCTGAAACCAGCGTGGAACCGCCTCCCTCAGTAACTGAAAAGCTTGAAAGTGATTCTGACGCCGCGTCGAATCAGCAGACACAACCTCTACAAACCATGGACACTGCAAGCCAACCTGATTTGCAAGAGGCGGCTTTGACTGAGAGGCATGCTGCCAGTGTGACGGATTCAAAGCCCGCGATTGATATTGAAGATATGCTCGAAACACTCGATGGCGATGCGGAATCGGTAGAATTGTTGCTTGGGGTTTTTGTCCAAGACCACGCTAACGACTTTGAAAAGTTTAAAGCGCTGTTGACCAAAGATGAAACCTCAGCTGCTCGTATTGTGCACAGTCTAAAAGGTGTGGCAGGCAGCATTAAAGCATCGCGATTAGCGATTATTGCCGCAAGTATCGAGATGACAATGAAGCAATCCAGAGCCATCAGTGAACATGATCTGACTGAGCTTGAGCAGGCGATAAGAGCCTCGGTGGATTCCGCTGTCGAATATTTAGATAATCAGCGTTAACTTTTGCGGGAGTTTTGACAATACTCTGACGAAGCGCTCATACAATCCGCGCCCTTAGTCTTTGTCAGAGGTTTTTATGTTACGAGTTTTGAGTCGAAGTTGGATGGTGTTGGTGCTTAGCATTGTGCTAAGTGGTTGTTCTCTCTTAGAAGTTAAGTTAGATAGTCAGACGACGCCTCTCACTCAACAAGAGCTGAATGCTCGGCTCATGACGCGTGAATACGCTAAGTTGTTTTTTACACAAGTAGAAGACTCGGCTGATTTAATCGCGCAATCTTATCCTGCCGATGACACCTTACATCAATCTTATGTGTTGCTTTGGAAAATCCACGCAGAGCAGGGCTTGCAACAAGCGGCTTACCAAACTTCTCCTATGTCTGCTCTCATCGATACTTGGGTGTTTACTGCGCAAATGAATCAATTTTATGCCGAAGGTGAAGGAGCGGATCTGTTCACGGTGGATCATGCGGTTAACACAGCACGTTCTCTCGACCAAGAAGCGGAAAAGCTAGCAAAGGGCGTTTTGAGCTCGAGTGATTTTAAAAAGAGCAAGGCATTTGTTGCCGAATTTGTTGCGAGCAATCCCTTTAAAGATCTTACCTTCAGAAGTACGCCCGCTTATCGAGAATGGCTAACTTATCTTGGTAAAGATGAATCACAGATCGTTCAGAGCCTAGGCACTATGCCAGAAGCCATGAGCGACGCATCAGACCGTTTAAGCTTAATGGCGGACCAAACGCCAAAACTGATGTCTTGGAAAGCAGAGTTAGTGGCGATGAATAGCTCACTGACCGGTGAAGATTTGTCTATGACACTAGAAAGCCTTCGTCAAACGTCAGCAAGCATGCAGGACTTCATTGAGAACAACCCTGAATACATGCAAACACTGGCTTCTATTATGTCGGCCGAAATGCAGCCGCTGCTTAATGATCTTAGCGACAAAACAGACCAAAAGCTGGCTATGCTGAGTGATGAGCGTGTGGCGTTAGAAAAGATGGTAACGCGTGAGAGAGAAGCTCTGGTGCAGATGATTGAGAAAGAGCGTATCGAGATTGCAGGTATCGTGACATCTGAAAGAGAACTGTTCACTCAGGATTTAGACCGTGTCTCTCAAGAGGTCGTTGTACTTGCGATTGATAAGTTGATGGAGCTAATCAAAGGTGTGATTATCTACTTCATCTTATTTATCTTAGTGGTGTTCTTTGCACCTTTAGGTATCGGTTATTGGTTGGGTAAACGAACCGCCAACAAATAAGCAAATCATCAGATAAGAAAAGAGCGCTCTAGGGCGCTCTTTTTGCATTTATATCATTAACGGTTTGTTTACGTTCTAACGTTTTTGAACGATGAACTACTAGGCTTGTTGCTTTGTCAGCTCTGCCGCTTCTTCCGTTTCAACGGCCGGAGCTGTTGGTTCACACTTATCAACGAACCAACCCATGTAAGAGGTTACGATAGTAACGATGATACAGATGAAGCTTAGCCACATGAATGGTGCGTACGACAGCGTTGCAACGCCTAAGATACTCGCCATGTAGATGCCGTTATCACTCCAAGGCACCATACCTGATGTTAACGTGCCACCGAACTCAGCGTTACGAGAAAGGTTCTTACGTTTGTAACCTAGGCGGTCGTAGTTTTTCGCACAGATTTTTGGTGTAAGGATCAGTGATACGTACATTGCAGAGCCAAACACGTTACCCATGAAAGCCGTACCAATCGTGCTGGTTGCTAGCGAACCTGCGCTGTTTACGCGGCGTTCGAAGACTTTTGCGATGGTTTCTAGTACGCCTACTTTATCCAGTAAGCCACCAAAACCAAGGCCGAACACGATAACTGCAACTGAACCAAGCATTGAAGACATGCCACCGCGGTTTAGGATTGAGTCAATGAAGTCGACGCCAGATGAGATGGAGAACGGTGCCCATGCTGTGTTGAATGCTGTTAGGAAGTCGATCTCTTGAATCATAACTGCCCAGATAATACCGAGCAGAGAACCGAAGCTGATTACTGGGAATGAAGGCATACGGAAAGCCAGTAGGCCTAATACGATCAGTACCGGAACAAATGAATATGGCGTGATGTAGAACTGAACTTCCATCGCTTTGATAACAGATTCTACTTGGCTCATGTCAACGTTGCCGGCGTAGTGGAAGCCAAACGCGGTAAACATGATGCCAGTAATAACGTAGCTGATTAATGCTACAGGCAGCATGCCTTTGATATGTTCAACCACTTCTACGTTAGACATAGAAGAAGCCAAAATTACTGAATCAGAAAGTGGAGACATTTTGTCACCGAAGTAACAACCTGAAAGTACTGCACCTGCCGTAATTGGCGCTGGAACACCTAGGCCTTGGCCAATACCCATCATCGCAATACCCGCTGTACCAGCGGCACCCCAAGAAGTACCAGTAGCCAACGCCGTTAGAGAACAGATGATCATGGTCGCCAAAAGGAAGATAGAAGGATGGATAGCTTTCAGACCATAGTAAATGATGGTCGGTACGATCCCGCCAGAGATCCAAGTACCAACAAGAGCACCAACGGCTAAAAGTATTAAAACTGCGCCTAAACCGTTAGATATTCCTTTGAGTGCTGCTTTTTCTAAGTCTTTGTATTGGTGTCCAAGACGAATACCAAGCACCATGATAATGAACCAACCAATGTACAAGGCAAGTTGGATTGGAAGGTCAAGCTTTGCTGTAAAGGAAAAAGCAAGGGATAGAAATAGTCCTAACGCGATGAATACCTGCATCAGGTTCGGTAGGCGAGTTTTACTCTGCTTCATAAAAGCCTCTTGTGATTTCGAGCATTTATAGTGCTTCATTATGTTGTGGGGTACGAAATGGACACTACAGTAATTAGATTATTATATCGAAAAAATACACTTAAGTTGTGATATTTGACTGCATATCGGACCTGTTATGGTTTCATAATCTAAATTTTTGTTAAATTCATGATTGTTACATGTTGAATTCTGTCGCACGTTGTTTTCGTTTTGTAAAATAAAATGCCAATTAACCATGGTTTAATAGAGGGAATTACTGTTTGTGATCGGAGTTCTGTTGTTAGGTTTAGCGTGCTAAATCGTTGAATTTTGCACTGTTGTTCTTCCTATCAATAGGCTGGAGGCTGAATCTCTGTACTGAGATAACTTTGTGATTCATCGCGTTCACTTAAAAGAAACGAAAAAGTTACACTTTTTGACAAAAAGCACTTGAGTTCTGTTTCTGAAAAACTTATAGATGGGGGAGAGCAATTTTTTAATTTTATACATGGAGAGTGAGCGATGAGAGTAGGTCTAGTTGGTTGGCGCGGTATGGTGGGTTCTGTACTGATGCAACGTATGGTTGAAGAGAAAGACTTCGACCTGATTGAGCCTGTTTATTACAGCACATCTCAGATTGGTATTCCTGCCCCTGTTCTAGGTGGTAAAGATGCGGGTCTACTTCAAGACGCTTTTGATATTGATAGCTTAAAGCAGCTTGATGCGGTTATTACTTGTCAAGGTGGCGATTACACATCAAAAGTTTACCCAGCGCTACGTCAAGCGGGTTGGAAAGGTTACTGGATTGATGCCGCTTCAACTCTACGTATGGATGCTGATTCAATCATCACTCTTGATCCTGTTAACTTGGCTCAAATCCAGCAAGGCATTCACAGCGGTACTAATACTTTTGTTGGTGGTAACTGTACAGTGAGCTTAATGCTTATGGCACTGGGCGGCCTTTACGAGAAGGGCATGGTTGAATGGATGAGTGCCATGACTTACCAAGCGGCTTCTGGTGCGGGTGCTAAGAACATGCGTGAGCTTATCTCGCAAATGGGCGTGATTAACGATAGCGTGAGCTCTGAGTTAGCAAACCCTGCAAGTTCGATTCTTGATATTGATAAGAAAGTTGCTGATACCATTCGCTCATCGTCATTCCCAACAGATCAGTTTGGTGCTCCGCTAGCGGGTTCATTGATTCCTTGGATCGATGTGAAGCGTGAAAACGGTCAGAGTAAAGAAGAGTGGAAAGCGGGCGTTGAAGCGAACAAGATTCTTGGCCTAGATGGTCAGCCTATTCCAATTGATGGTACTTGTGTACGTATCGGTGCAATGCGTTGTCACGCTCAAGCACTTACGATCAAGCTTAAGCAAGACGTTCCAATGGATGAGATTGAAGAGATCATCGCAACTCACAACGATTGGGTTAAAGTGATTCCTAACGACCGTGACATTACGGCGCAAGAACTGACTCCGGCTAAAGTAACAGGCACTATGTCTGTACCAGTAGGTCGTCTGCGTAAGATGTCTATGGGTAACGACTTCCTAAACGCATTCACGGTTGGTGACCAACTGCTTTGGGGTGCTGCAGAACCACTACGTCGTACTCTACGCATCATTCTTGCTGAAAAAGCGTAATCGAACGCTCTTTCTATTCAAAAGTGAAAGCAGGCGCCACTGTTTGTGAATGCTTAGCTTCGTTAGAGACAAAAGCCGGTGTTAATACATCGGCTTTTTTGATCGCGTAAGGTGGATTAATTTCACTCGCGACTTCACTTAAATCTTCTCGTTGGAATGGGACAAGGAAGAGATCCCCAACTCGTTCGTTCCTCACTCTTGAGGATGACGTTTTTCTCCTAACTTAAATTGTGTCATTCCCGATAGCGACGGAGGAGCGTAGTCGGGAATCTAGCTTTTGCTCAGTGAATCAACAACAAAGGTGACGGTAAACGCCACCCTTTCTAGTCCCTTAATATTTCATTATCCGGTTCTCGAAACTGCTCTTAAATCCCTTCGCATCTCGCCACTCGAATCCCGCATCTGCTTTATTCCTTGTCGGACACGACTCGTTTGTCAGGGTCGGCCAATTCACTGGCACAGTGTTTACAATAGATGGCATCAGAATCATGACCCGCGCGATTGCAGTTTGGGCATTTGACTAACTCTTTATGCGAGTTCATTTCATTACTGAGTTCTGCGGTAATAATCCCGGTCGGTACCGCAAGGATGGAATAGCCTAACAACATGGTCAAAGATGCAATAGCTTTGCCGATTGCTGTTTGTGGAACCATGTCTCCGTAACCAACGGTTGTGATCGTCACAATCGCCCAATAGATACTGTGAGGGATACTGGTGAAGCCATTCTCAGGCCCTTCAATAACAAAGATCAAAGCACCAAAGATCACAACCAAGATGCCGACTGTACTGAAGAAGATGAGAATTTTTCGTCTCGCCATTAACAGTGAGCGCAGCAATATGTTGGAGTCTTGTAAATAGCGAACTAGCTTGAGAATTCGGAAGATACGCATCACACGTAGCAATCTCACGACCCCCATAAACGAAGCGCCCGGGAAGATGATTGCTAGGTAGGTTGGGAGAATCGCTAACAGGTCAACGACACCATAAAAGCTGGTGGCGTAAGATTTCGGTTTTGGAGAACAGTAGAGCCTTAGCAGATACTCGATGGTGAATAAGGCGGTAAAGCTGTATTCTATGTAACGAAGCTCTTGCGACCATTCCGTCATGACATTAGGGATAGACTCAAGAATAAGAACCAGCAACGAAGCCAAAATTGCAACGATCAGTGAAATATCAAATGCGCGTCCGGCTGGCGTATGCGTGCCAAAGATAATGACGTACAAATGATGCTTAAGTGGCTTGCGTGACATAAGGAAAGCTTCGTCTTCTATTAAATGCGTTAACCGTCATTATACAAGCTTCATAATAACGAGGCGAGTGAAAGCCAAATTGCTTTACTCGCCTCATATGTGTTCCACATTAAATAGCCGCGTTTAGCGACCATGTGCTGTTAGTCGCTATGCTAAACCTGGGAATAGGTTACGCAAGCCATTCGCAATGAACTCGATGCCAAGTGCACCAAGAATCAAGCCCATGATACGGGTGATAACGTTGATCCCGGTTTGACCTAAAAAGCGCACGATAACAGGCGCTGAACGGAACAAAAGCCAAGAGCAAGTTGCGAATGCAATAATACTGATACCAATACCAATGGTATCAATTGCCGCAGGATAACGAGAACCGTAAACAATCGTGGAACTGATTGCACCCGGACCCGCCATTAAAGGCATTGCTAGAGGCACAACACCGATTTGTTCTTTACTGATGTACTCAGACTTTTCCTGCTTGTTCTGTTTATCTTCACCCAGCTTACCGCTCATCATCGAAAATGCGATGCTCAATAACAGTAAACCACCCGCTACGCGAAACGAGTCTAGTGAAATGCTAAACATATCGAGTAGCAACTGACCTGCAACTAGCGACACGATTAAGATAACAGCAACGGCAATATTAGCTTGTAAGGCAGTCCTGTTTCTCTCTTCTGGCGGCATATGAGCAGTAAGAGAAACGAAAACAGGCATGATGCCGATTGGGTTAACGGCTGCAACAAGCCCAAGGAAGAATTGCATAAAGATTGCGAGTTCTAAACCTTGCATGGGAGCGATCTCCAAGTAACGTAAAGTAATATAGTGGGTTTGATCTGACCTTTATCAGAGTGCGTAATGTAAGGGACAAATTCAATCAGAGCGAATGAAAAAAACTAACGTGAAGAGGGGGCTATTTTTTAGAAAAACTAATTGAGTGTGAGATGTGTAATACCATTGTTACAAAGTGTTTTCTCGTGTTTCGTGTTGTAACGTGATTTGAATTAAATGTTACCTCACGCACGCTTTTAATAAAAATTATGACAGTTTCTAGCTGGTTTCAACGGTATGGATATACTCTCAGTAGCACAGTTTTAGCCGTATACATGTAAGTGAGCTGACTAAAAATGAAACTTTTTTACAGTTTATGACGCTATGTAGAAAAAAGTTGTCTGTTTGCTTGTTTTTTGTTCGAACTGAAAATGTGATATTAATCTATATAAATCATAAGTTTAAGTTCATTTATGCGATTGCCTTACTACTTTCTGGTTAATTCCTTTTGGGTAACTGATCTGGGTCAATTTTTTTCACACTGTGAAATAATATACTCAGCCCTGAAAGCAATTTACTAAGAACGCTGGTGTTTAAGGTTAACGGCAAGCAGCGAATTTAATAAAAAGTTTTTAATATTTATTATTTTAGGAGATCCACCATGCCTGTAACTAACTTAGCGGAACTTGATGCTCTAGTAGCTCGCGTTAAAGCAGCACAAGAAGAGTTTGCAACATTCTCTCAAGAGAAAGTAGACGCAATCTTCCGCGCAGCTTCTCTTGCTGCTAACCACGCTCGTATTCCACTTGCACAACAAGCAGTTGCTGAATCTGGAATGGGTATTGTTGAAGATAAGGTTATCAAGAACCACTTTGCATCTGAATTTATCTACAACAAATACAAAGACGAAAAAACATGTGGCATCTTAGAAGAAGATGACAACCTAGGCACAATGACTATCGCTGAGCCTGTAGGTATCATCTGTGGTATCGTTCCAACAACGAACCCAACTTCTACAGCAATCTTCAAATCTCTAATCTCTCTTAAAACACGTAACGGCATCATCTTCTCGCCACACCCACGTGCAAAGAACTCAACTAACGACGCAGCGAAACTTGTACTAGACGCAGCGGTTGCAGCGGGTGCTCCAAAAGACATCATCGGTTGGATCGACCAACCATCTGTAGAGCTTTCTAACGCGCTTATGAAGCACGACGGTATCGCACTTATCCTTGCTACTGGTGGCCCAGGCATGGTTAAAGCAGCATACTCTTCTGGTAAGCCTGCTATCGGTGTTGGTGCTGGTAACGTTCCTGTAGTTATCGATGAAACAGCTGACATCAAACGTGCTGTAGCATCTATCCTTATGTCTAAGACATTCGATAACGGCGTTGTATGTGCTTCTGAGCAAGCTGCAATCGTTGTTAGCGATGTATACGAAGAAGTTAAAGAGCGTTTCGCTTCTCACAAAGCTCACGTTCTGTCTAAAGCTGACGCAGATAAAGTACGTAAAGTACTTCTTATCGACGGCAACCTAAACGCTAAAATCGTAGGTCAACCTGCTCCAGCAATCGCTGAAATGGCTGGTGTTAAAGTGCCTGCTGATACAAAAGTACTTGTAGGTGAAGGTCTTGGTAAAGTTTCTTACGATGACGAATTCGCTCACGAGAAACTATCTCCAACTCTAGGTCTATTCCGCGCAGACGACTTCGAAGACGCTGTTGCTCAAGCGGTAACTATGGTTGAAATCGGTGGTATCGGTCATACATCTGGTCTTTACACTAACCAAGATACTAACGCAGAGCGCATCCGTTACTTCGGTGACAAGATGAAGACTGCTCGTATCCTAATCAACATCCCTACTACTCACGGTGGTATTGGTGACCTGTACAACTTCAACGTTGCACCTTCTCTAACTCTAGGTTGTGGTTCATGGGGTGGTAACTCTATCTCTGAGAACGTAGGTCCTAAGCACCTAATCAACAAGAAAACTGTAGCGAAGCGAGCTGAAAACATGTTGTGGCACAAACTACCTAAGTCTATCTACTTCCGTCGTGGTAGCCTTCCAATCGCAATGAGCGACCTAGAAGGCAAGAAACGCGCATTCCTAGTAACTGACCGTTTCCTATTCAACAACGGTTACGCTGATGACGTAGTTAGCCTGCTTAAAGCACAAGGCATCGAAGTTCAAACTTTCTTCGACGTAGAAGCTGATCCAACGCTATCTGTTGTTGAGAAAGGCGCTGAAGCAATGAAGAGCTTCCAACCTGACGTAATCCTTGCTCTAGGTGGCGGTTCTCCAATGGATGCTGCTAAGATCATGTGGGTTATGTACGAGCACCCAGAAACTCACTTCGAAGAACTAGCAATGCGCTTTATGGATATCCGTAAACGTATCTACAAGTTCCCTAAAATGGGTCAAAAAGCTGAGCTTGTATGTATCACTACAACTTCAGGTACTGGTTCAGAGGTTACTCCATTCGCTGTTGTTACAGACGACAAGACTGGTGCTAAGTACCCACTAGCTGACTACGAAATCACGCCAAACATGGCTATCGTTGATGCGAACCTAGTAATGAACATGCCTAAGTCTCTAACAGCGTTCGGTGGTTACGATGCAGTAACTCACGCTCTTGAAGCTTACGTATCTGTTCTAGCGAACGAATACTCAGACGGTCAAGCTCTTCAAGCACTTAAGATGCTTAAAGAATACCTACCATCAAGCTACAAAAATGGTGCGGCTGACCCAATCGCTCGTGAGAAAGTACACAACGCAGCAACTATCGCTGGTGTAGCATTTGCGAACGCATTCCTAGGTGTGTGTCACTCAATGGCTCACAAAATTGGTGCTGAGTTCCACCTACCACATGGTCTTGCTAACGCACTACTTATCTCAAACGTTGTACGTTACAACGCGAACGATAACCCAACTAAGCAGACTGCATTCTCTCAGTACGACCGTCCACAAGCACGTCGTCGTTACGCAGAAGTTGCTGACCACCTAGGCCTAAGCCAAGCTGGTGACCGTACTGCTCAGAAGATTGAACGTCTACTAACTTGGTTAGAAGAGCTTAAGAAAGACCTAGACATCCCACTATCTATCCAAGCTGCGGGTGTTAACGAGTCTGACTTTATTGCTAAACTAGACGAGCTAGCGGTTGAAGCGTTCGATGACCAATGTACAGGTGCTAACCCACGTTACCCACTAATCACTGAGCTTAAAGAAGTACTAACAACTTCTTACTACGGCGAAGCATACGTTGAAGGTGAAACTTTCGAAGGTACTACAGTTATCCTTAAGAAAGCAGACCAAAAACCAGCTGAAGCAAAAGCGCCAAAAGCTAAGAAAGAAAAAGCTAACGCATAATAAGTAAGCATTAGTTTTGAGATAAGTTTTCGCTAGCACGATACTTATCTATCGGGAAAAGTTAAAAGCCCCAGTCGAAAGACTGGGGCTTTTTTTATGCTGTTGATTAGTGAACTACTCTTAGAGTTGGGACTTTATCTGAGTAGGAATGGGGGAGTCTAAACCTCTGCTGCAACAACTCGTCCACTGAAGTAATCATTAGAGATAATGTATTCAGCGGTTCGGGTGAGTTCGTCTTGCAGTTGTGCCCAGTGACAACGGTTGAACTTACCATCGGCGTTGTGAATCGCAGGAACGACACCGCCAACACGGATCTTAAATGGGGTGAGTTCTTTGGCCCAGCTGTGGGTAAAACCGGTGATCATGGAATTGGCGCTTTCTAGTCCAGATACATCGTGAAAGTCATCGTGCGATATGACATTCACGATAACCCCTTCTTTGTTTTCTTCTCGTAGCCTCTCAGCGCTGATTTGGCCAAAAGCAAAAAGGGTCGATGCCATAGAGGAAAGATCATTAATAAAGCTGCTGACGGGCTGATCACCAATTAGGCTCGGCATCGGTGAACTTATCCAGTTATTGACCAGTACATCGGGGTTGGTGTTGAAAGTGGTTTGGATAAAATCAAACACGCTGAGAATCGACTGGCTGTCATGGCTTTCGAGTGGGTAGTGGTAAACGGAATCAGAGAACCGAGCACATTGTAAATAAGTAGCCTGAAGCGCTTCGGTATCGTTATCACAAAGGATGACGGTGGCTCCAAGGTTCACAAAGTGGTTCGCAATCGTCCCTCCTAGTCGCGAACCGGCAGCTGTTACCAATATGATTGAGCTTTTTATTTCCATCCCAGTACCTAAACAAATCATCCATGTAGGATAAGGATGGGTTAAATTTTATACAATGGGTGTGAATTGGTTCAAACTAAGTTAGGTGAATTAATAAGTTTTTATGAACTTAGTGGCAGGTCACATTTTGTAGTAACTTCAAGCAGTAATCGACATTTGTTAATTTGAGGGTGCCTAAGGCTGGTGGTTCATATCACTCTAGTGAATCGTTCGAATGGCGTGAATTGAATAAAGCAGATAGAGATGCAGGAATAAAGTGAGACTGAAGCTATACCTGAGCCTGGATCTGATACTTACGTTGAGCGGTAGATAGCACGTTGTACAGCGTTGCTGATGGTAAGTCAGGCTGGTTTTTGTTTGCTAGCTTACGACGATCGTGACCAGATAGGTTTTGGTAAACTTCTTCAGGTAAGTCACCAGTGTCTTCTGGCATAAATGCCAGTGCTTCTGGTTTTAGATAGTGACAGAGCTTAGCACTCACTAAGCTTGATTGGTGAAAGTGATTAGACTGTTGTGCTGATATCTCGTAAGACGATTGATTTGAACGCAGTTGCTGAGGTTCGGCGATGCCAAACTGTTTACGGAGGCGATCTTCCGTTGTCTCTGTGACTTCAATAGTATCGATAGGCGTACAGTCTCGAACATCATTAGAGAACATGGATAACAGCAACGCGAAATCCGCACGGCGACCTTGCTCAACCGCTTGGCTGATTCCGATGCCGAACTTCAGTTCGTTGATGATTCCTGCTTTATCTAAAGTATGTATTTGCATGACGCCTCTCATTTGATACATCTTTAACGGCATGAAGGCAGCAAACTTTAGCCTTTAATTACAAGCGAATAGAGATTTAATTTATGCTAGGAAAGGGTAGTTAAAAGGGCTAGATTATTGATCGTTATGTTCGTTGTTTACTATGTAGCATATCGTAGATACAAAAAAGCTCACGCCGAGGCATGAGCTTTTAATAGTTAACTCGCTATAAATAGCGCAGCTTAAGTAATAGATTACTTAGCTAGGTTCTCTTCTACGAAAGACCAGTTTACTAGGTTCCAGAATGCAGCCATGTAGTCAGGACGAACATTGCGGAAATCGATGTAGTAAGCGTGTTCCCATAGGTCAACAGTTAGAAGTGGAGTAACACCTTCTTCTGTTAGAGGAGTCGCAGCGTTAGAAGTGTTAACGATGTCTAGAGAACCGTCAGCTTTCTTAACTAACCAAGTCCAAGAAGAACCGAAGTTGTTGATTGCTGAATCAGTGAATTTTGCTTTGAATTCTTCGAAAGAACCGAATGCAGCGTTGATAGCTTCTGCAACAGCGCCAGTTGGTTCGCCGCCTGCTTTTGGAGCAAGACAGTGCCAGTAGAACGTGTGGTTCCAGATTTGAGCAGCGTTATTGAAAACACCACCAGTAGAAGTCTTAACGATCTCTTCTAGTGTTTTGCCTTCAAACTCAGTACCTGGGATAAGACCGTTTAGCTTAACAACGTAAGTGTTGTGGTGCTTACCGTGGTGGAAATCTAGCGTTTCTGCTGAGATGTGTGGTTCTAGTGCGTCTTTCGCGTAAGGAAGAGCTGGTAGTTCAAATGCCATTGCTCAATTCTCCATTGATATGAAAGAGTTAACTCTTTCGATTGCTTCCAGTGATATTATTATTCATGGCTCGCTATGCAGCCAACCATGGTCAATTTGCTGACTTGGTTTCTAGTTTAGCAAGTTTTTACTTTATTAAAAGCATATTTCATCACTTTTATGTGAATTGTTAGTCTAGCTTGTTAACCGCTTTTTTTATATGGTTTTTATTCTTTTGGTTTGGGGTAGAATAAAGGCAATAAAAGCCGTAATCCATTAACGAGGAAGCAATGGAAACTATCGATAAAATCAAACAGCAAATTGAAGAAAACACTATTCTACTGTACATGAAAGGTTCTCCTAAGCTACCTAGCTGTGGTTTCTCTTCTCAAGCGTCTCAAGCTCTAATGGCATGTGGCGAAAAATTTGCTTACGTAGATATTCTACAAAACCCTGATATCCGTGCAGAGCTACCAGCTTACGCACAATGGCCAACTTTCCCACAACTTTGGGTTGAAGGTGAGCTAATCGGTGGTTGCGACATCATTCTTGAGATGTTCCAAAAAGGCGAACTTCAGCCAATCATCAAAGAAGCGGCTGCTAAAGTTGCTGGCGATGACGCAGAGTAAGTTCTAGCCTTTATGCTGAACAGTAAACTAGGGGCCTTAATCAGGCTCCTTTTTTGTTGGAACTGAGAGAAGAATTGACTCGATAAGGAACGAACAATGGATGTAAAACTGCATTATGTACATGATCCAATGTGCAGCTGGTGTTGGGGATATAAGCCGACACTGGAGTTACTAAAACAACAATTGCCTGCGAGTATTGAGTTTAACTACGTAGTCGGTGGTTTGGCTCCGGACTCTGACGAGCCAATGTCAGAAGAGATGAAAAGTAAGCTGCAAGCTATTTGGAAGCAGATCGAAGCTAAGCTAGGTACTGAGTTCAATCATGAATTTTGGACTGAGTGTAAACCAGTTCGCAGCACTTACCCTGCGTGTCGCGCTGTTATTGCTGCGGGTTTCCAAGATCACTACGAGCAGATGCTTGAAGCGATTCAACACGCATACTACTTGCGTGCGATGCTGCCGCACAGTGAAGAGACTCATAAGCAATTGGCTGAAGAGCTAGGCATGAATGTTCAGCAATTCGAGAATGACCTTGCTGGTAAGTTACTAGAGGGTGAACTAGAAGATCAGCTGAGCTTCAAACATGCGATGGGTGTGCATTCTTACCCAACCCTAATGCTTGAAGTTGACGGTATCTTCACTGAAGTCGAGCTGGATTACCACTCATCAGAAACGACACTTAAGTCGATTCGAGAAGTTCTAGTAAAGAGCGCTCCTACCGTTTAATTGGCGATACTGAATCGTACTACTTCAAAGGCTTGCTCATAAGAGTAAGCCTTTTTTGTATTAGGTATGCGGTTCTTCTGTGTAACTTGGTGGGAGAAACGCCGGATACAAAAAAGACCGCACTAGGCGGTCTTTTTAAATTTTGAACATTGATTCTGACTATAGAACCTAGCTATAAGCTACAGAACCATGGCTGCAATCCAACCGAATACGATCAGTGGGATGTTGTAGTGTAGGAATGTCGGTACAACGGTTTCCCATACGTGCTCGTGTTGGCCATCAGCATTAAGACCAGACGTTGGACCTAACGTTGAGTCAGAAGCCGGAGAACCAGCATCACCAAGCGCTGCTGCTGTGCCTACTAGAGCAATAGTTGCCATTGGAGAGAAACCAAATGCTGCCGCTAGTGGAACGTAGATAGTTGCAAGGATTGGGATCGTAGAGAATGAAGAACCGATACCCATGGTAACCAATAGACCAACCACTAGCATAAGTAGTGCAGCTAGAGGCTTGTTGTCGCCGATGCTTGTTGAAAGTGCTTCTACCAAAGATTCAACGCCACCTGTCTGCTTCATTACTGCTGCGAAACCTGCTGCGGCAATCATGATGAAACCGATCATTGCCATCATATGTACACCCTTGGTGAAGACGTCTTGTGTCTCTTTCCAAGCAATTACGCCACCGAAAGTGAATACCATGAAGCCAGCAAGTGCACCGATGATCATTGAACCCGTCGATAGCTGAACTGTTAGTGCTGCAACAATACCTGCTGCCGCTACTAGGATGTGCTTCTTGTTGATCTGTTTTGCTTCAGTTGAAACGATCGTGTGAGAGGTTTCTTTGTATTGGCGAGGCTTACGGTAAGTGAAGAACACTGCCGTTAGAAGGCCGAAGATCATACCCGCAGCTGGTAGCAACATAGCCATTGGAACTTGGCTCGCAACGACGCTTTCAAGGCCGTTGTCGTGAAGGTTCTTAAGCAGGATGTTGTTTAGGAAGATGCCACCAAAACCGATCGGCAATACCATGTATGGCGTAATCAGACCAAAAGTAAGCACACACGCAACCAGACGACGGTCTAGGTTCATTTTTGCGAATACGCCTAATAGAGGTGGGATTAAAATTGGGATGAAGGCGATATGTACTGGAATCACGTTTTGCGAAGACATGGTCACTAAGATCAAAGACGCAAGGATGCCGTATTTAAGACCAGTCGATGCTGCACTGTTCTCTTTGCCGTGAATGCGTTTAATAACACTTTGAGCAAGTAAGTCTGTGATACCAGAGCGTGAGATAGCAACAGCGAATGTACCAAGCATGGCATAGCTAAGTGCAATCGTTGCACCGCCGCCTAATCCACTTTCGAAAGCCGCGACTGCATCGTTCAAGCTCATACCAGAGGCTACGCCACCGATAATTGCACTGAACGTCAGAGCAACGACTACGTTTACGCGCATCAAAGCTAAAACAAGCATGATGCAAACTGAAATTACAACAGGATTCATATTATTCTCGGGATGTTGTGTTCTTTATGAAGGCAATACGAATGAACGTTTACCAACTCTATTTTTATTCTTCGTCAACAAGCGGCCAACCACCAAGGGCTTTCCACTTGTTTACGATGCCGCAAAATAACTCTGTGGTTTTTTGCGTATCATACAAAGCAGAGTGTGCTTCTTTGTTGTCAAATTCCATCCCTGCAGTGCGGCAAGCTTTAGCCAAAACGGTTTGACCGTAGGCAAGACCACTAAGAGCTGCAGTGTCAAATGTAGCAAATGGATGGAACGGGACGCGTTTAAGCTTACAACGCTCACTTGCTGCATTAACGAAGTTTAAATCGAATGTTGCATTGTGAGCGACCATGATTGCACGACTGCAATCTGAAGCTTTTTGTTCTTTTCTCACTAGCTTGTAGATTTCTTTAAGGGCTTCTTGTTCCGACACAGCACCACGTAATGGGCTAAATGGGTCTTTAATTCCGTTAAAGTCTAATGCTGCCTGCTCGATATTTGCGCCTTCAAAAGGCTCAATGTGAAAATGAAGCGTTGATGCAGGCTGCAGATCTCCGTTCTCATCCATTTTTAATGTAATGGCACAGATTTCTAATAATGCATCGGTTTCAGCGTTAAACCCTGCGGTTTCCACGTCGATGACCACTGGAAAATAGCCGCGAAAGCGTTTTTTTAGGGTCAGAGCTTCGTTTTCTACAGTCATGTTAGCCCAAATAAGTGTGATTAAGGCTGCATTATTGCAGATAATAGCAGTGATAAAAACTAGGGAAGGGCAATAAATCTTAAATTACCTAACCTATTGCGGCTTGATAATTGCATATTTAAACACGAGAGAAAAATGCGGCAATTGGCTGCATTGTTAAACGAATTGCTTAAGAGATACTCCACTTTATGAAGAAACAACTCATAACAGGTTCAATGCTATTTTCGCTACTTATGTCTTCATCAGCCATGGCACAAGAAAAGCGTTACGGAGCATCTCCTCAACAGTCGACATGGGAGATGGTGGCCAACACGCCATTAGAGTGCCGCTTAGTGCATCCGATCCCTAACTTCGGTGATGCTGAGTTCTCATCCCGAGCGAGTAAAAAGATCATTTTAGATTTCGAACTGAAAATGCGTCGCCCAATGGGGGCAACTCGTAATGTTAGCTTGATCTCGATGCCACCACCTTGGCGTCCAGGCGAGAGTGCCGATCGCATGACAACCATCAAGTTCTTCCAGCAATTTGATGGTTATGTTGGCGGGCAAACGGCTTGGGGTATCTTGAGTGAGTTAGAGAAAGGGCGCTACCCAACATTTAGCTACCAAGAGTGGCAGAGCCGAGATCAGCGTATTGAAGTGGCGTTATCGTCGGTGTTGTTCCAAGAGAAATACAATGTGTTCAGTGACTGTATCGCTAACTTGTTGCCGTACAGCTTCGAAGATATCTCATTCACTATTTTGCATTACGACCGTAATAGCGATCAGCTAAACAAATCGTCACGTAAAAGGCTTAGTCAGATCGCCGAGTATGTTCGTTATAACCAAGACATTGACCTCGTTTTAGTTGCAACCTACACCGATTCGGCAGACAGCAAAGGCATTAGCCAAAACCTGTCAGAACGAAGAGCTGAGTCTTTAAGAGAGTATTTTAAATCTCTTGGTTTGCCGGAAGACCGCATTCAAGTGCAAGGTTATGGTAAGCGTCGTCCAATTGCTGATAATAGCTCGCCAATTGGTAAAGATAAGAACCGACGTGTGGTTATCTCCCTAGGTAGAACACAAGTCTAAGCTGGTGGCGAAAGACCTTAAATGAAAAAGCCCGTCACTATGAACTGACCCCCAATAGTTGGACACCAATTATTGGGGGTCTTTTTATGTCCAAATATAGCCGAGAGCTAAAATGTATCATTGCTAAGCAATATTTAGA
>NZ_VTYC01000028.1:0-70266 GCF_013114115.1 Vibrio sp. 070316B
TAATCGAACAAGAAGGCACAGTGCTCTTGGGTATCTAAGCCCAGTTAACTTTGAAAAACAATATGTCGCTTAATGCGGTGTCCAGTCTTACTGGAGCAGATCACACAATACTCAAATTGGGATCAAAAATCCCAAGCGTTGGGAATCCCTCTTGAACAGTTTGTTAGTTGCGTACTCAACTCGCCCACCAAGCCCTTAATTTGACTTTGTGTATGACCGTCTATAGCTAAACGTTCACTTTCATTAACGAGGAAATCAACTAGCTCAACTGATAAAAATAGTAACTCGGCTAGTTCCTTAAATGTAAAGACATACTGTGATGGATGTTGATGAATAAATGTGTTCCGAGTTGTCTGTAAGCGACTGACGCTTTCCTTTTTAAATCGCCGGTTATCAATGATTTGACTTCCCATGTAAGGGAGAAAATCCTCCTTACGCAATTTTTCATAGAGCCATTCAATATTATCTAAATCGCCATAATCAGCATGGTAGCTGTCTCTTTTCCGTACCAGACGTGAATCTGAAGCAATTAGAGCTAAACACATTGCCGATTGAACCGAATTATGTCCGTATATTACTGCCCATTTAAAATACGAGTTTTGCCCTGCTTCTATTTGAGGTAAAGCATCAAGTAAGCACCGTAATGACATAACAAGATCTGTTTCAAGATCAAATGAGACCAATCTATCTTTCATGTACTTACCTATTATTTCTGAAAGCAACTAACGCCCTGTTAAGGTGTGAGCAACGCAATACCGATGCCGCTGCATACCACTTTAAACACTAAAATCAACGCATAGTGAAAATGCCACGCGTTGCGAATCACTCTTAAACAGTTTGTTATAAAACAATTCTCACCACTGGCTCAATGACAAAATATACCAACCCAATCACAGCAAAGATAAACGACCACTGGGACAAACTGTTGAAACGTCGTAGCAACCAATATTTAGAGAGTTTTTCAGTAACATCTAGTTCTCCGTCGAAACCATAGTAAACCATTGCAAAAATAGCGTTTAAAGCTAATGCTAAGGCAAATGACAACGTAGAAAAGGCTAACGAGTAGCTTGAAACAATCAGGTCAACCTTATCAATGACTGCTAGAAAGTAGGCAAAACTTGCGCCAGTAAAAGCAGTATGAATCCACTTACCATATTCAGATTTTTCCATGTTTGCCCTCTTGTTTTATAACGCCTTGCTAAGGTGTGAGTAACGCAATACAAAAGCTACCGCACGATGCCTTAATAACCATAAGCCACCGCATAGTAAAAATGCCACGCGTTACGAATCACTCTTAAGCAATTTGTTAGTACATGCGCTACTTCTATTTGTGCGCTCCAAGATATTGAAAAGTAGCATAATATGAAAGACTTTGAACACTGAAGTGAGACGGGCAGCTACAAAACTTAAACTCGATTAAGAGACAAAAGTGGGCTAGAAGAAAAACGCACTGAACCGCCCTACTTTGCAAACTTCAAATTAGAAAAGGATTCGGTCCTCGCACTCCGACGGCAACACCAATAGCACCCAAGATTCACACAGAAGCCGCCACAAAAATGAAGAAGCACTAAAGAAATAGATTAAGAGTTAGAAACCGTAAACGATGAAATCAAAGCGAACACTCCGCATATAGTGCCACCGGAAAGAACGTGAAAGGTACAAGCTGAAAGGTGTAAAGACGAGCACCAAAACAGATAAACACCAAAACTGATGACCCTTGATGTCAAACCCGTACTAACAGTTCTTAGACAGAAAAATTCTGCATTTAAATATAGAATTTTTCTATCTAGTTTCTTATGCCATCAATTGTACTAAATTTAGTTCTTCCATAACAGTGACTTATGATGTGCGCATGAAATTCAACAAGCAAATATAGAAACTTTCTATCTAGTATGATTCACATTAAAATCATCAGGTTATGTACATAGAAACAGTATCTAACACCATGCAAATCTGGCGTTCTTCCAGAGCAAATTAGCCCCTGTAAATCCAATGCTTGACCCTATACGGTAAGGTGTTTATATTGTCGCCCGCCCAACGGGGCACATCCTAAAATGCACGCCGGCCATCCTGCCATCACTGGTGCATTTATATTGGTGTTTTGAACTTCCATGCTAACGAAACTTCGTCCTTTTACTCGTGAATCGGGTGCGCTTATGCATCTTTCGATTCCTATCATTTTGACTCAAATAGCTACCCAAGCGATGGGATTTGTCGATACGACAATGGCTGGCCAAGTAAGCCCTGCCGATCTTGCTGCTATTGCACTTGGCACTAGCCTTTGGATTCCCGTGTTGCTGTTGCTACGTGGTGTGATTATGGCGTTAACGCCTGTTGTCGCTTACCACCGTGGCGCTCGTGATTTCCAAAGTATCTCTGTCGAGTTCTTCCAAATGGTATGGCTTGCATTAATTGCGAGCGTGCTACTCATCGCTTACCTCGTAAGTGCCAAACCAATCTTAGAATGGATTGGGGTGGCTGCTGAGATTATTCCTATCGGTAGTGACTATGCGTTTGCCCTAGCCTTTGGTGTGCCGGGTATTGCCCTGTTTTACACTTTGAATGGCTTCTGTGAAGGTATGAACAACACCAAAGTGCCGATGATCATTTCGGTAATTGGTTTGCTGATTAATATTCCAGTCAACTACGTGCTTATTTACGGTAAGTTTGGCTTCCCTGAAATGGGTGCTGTGGGTTGTGGCTGGGCGACGAGCTTGGTGTATTGGTTGATGTCGGGAATGCTGTATTCCTACATTAAAGGTCATCACCACTACAAAACCATTATCAGCTTTGCCGATGCGAAGCCAAAAGCAAAAGAAATGCTTCATCTTCTAAAGCTTGGTTTACCTATCGGTATGAACATCGCTGTGTGTGGCAGTATCTTCGCGGTCATCGCATTGATGATCGGCCGTATTGGTGCAGAGAACGTGGCAGCGGCGCAAATCGCTCTCAATATATCGAGCCTGACTTACGTGATCCCAATGAGTATCTCGTTTGGCATTACGATTCGTGTTGGTCACGCTTTAGGTGAAAAAGACGAACTTGGCGCGATTGAGCGCAGCAAAGTCGGTATTTTGGTGGCAGCATTAATCTCGTTGCTTTCGGTAGCGATGTTCCTACTGTTCCCTGAATTAATCATTAGGCTTTACACAACAGACCCAGTAATCAGCGCAACGGCAGCTGTATTATTGACCTTTACCGCTATGTACCAATTCAGTGATGCTCTGCAAACCTCTGCAAATGGTGCTCTGCGTGGCTATAAAGATACCAAGATCCCGATGATCTTAGCTATCGCTTCATACTGGGGCTTAGCGCTACCAATGGGTATGGTGTTGGGCTTAACCGACTACGTGGTTCCAGCAATGGGCGAAGAAGGCTTTTGGATTGGTATTCTTACGGGCTTGAGTGTGTCAGCCGCTCTGATTCTACTTCGCTTACGATACGTGATTAAGAAACGTGACTTGCCACCAGCAGATGCCGTGGCGACAAATTGAGTTAAACCAATCGACTAATACAAAAAAGCGCGTTACTGCCCACTGGCGATAACGCGCTTTTTTATTCTGTCTTAAAATCTAATGATGCGTTTGTTTAACAGTTGTTGTTCACAATACGAACTGTACACTCACACCCTTCAGCAGGACACTGGCTGCCATTCGTTCGGCCAAAAGAGTCATAAAGCACAAAGCAACCTTGGCGCGACTCTAGATCCGCATCCGTTATGTTCGTGCTATCTAATTCAGCTTGGGTAAAGTCGTAGTCATACCCGATCACAGTGTGTCGATTACCAAAATCAGAAGTTAAGCTGTCATCATCAGACAAGGTCATAAAATCGATCATCGTTAATTTGTCGCCCGACTCGCCTCGGCTTTCTGGGCAAAGTGTTCCCCAATCAACCTCAACACTGCCGATACCAAAGTCGATCACGTAGTTGCTCTGATCACCTGGGTTTGATGCATCTGGATTAAGTCCAGCGATGATAGCTTTAGACGTTACTTGTGTAATGACCCCTTCCATTGCACCCGCAACACCTTCAAGCACCGCTTCTCTTGCTGATTCTTGGATATTAAGAAACCTCGGCGCTGCCGTTACAGCAATAATACCGAGTATCACGATGACAACGATTAATTCCATTAACGTAAAGCCGTTTTTCTTCATAACACCCACATCAGCGACAACTTAAAGATTCGATAACTCAATTATTAGATAACTTAATGAATTATCATTAACTATACATCCTGAATAGCGCACTTAAAACTCGACTTAGAGCGTGATAACACAGTCAACCTCAAATCATTTTATATACATTAAGTTGATATAATTCTTTGAAGCGTTATCACACAAGGGTTAAATCGGTTTTCTACATGTAGTTCTGTTGAGTTAGCTGAGGCTAAACAGGGATCGATTTTAATCCAAATATTTGAGCTTGCGCATGAACGACTAAATAGAGAATGCATACAGATAACGCAAAGGCGAACCAATTTGGTTCGCCTTTTTTAAAGAAACGAGCTTAACAAGCTATGTCTATCGATTTATCGCTAAATATGAGCCAGCCGCAATCATTATTCCACCAGCACTTTGGTTTAATCTTTTATGTGCGCGTGGTGTTTTAAGCAAACTTGCCATTCTGCCCGCACCCATTGCAATAATCATTAAACCGGACATCAAAGCAACCGCCGCTAAAACAGAAACCAAGACAATATCTTGTGAACGTAAAACCGTCAGATCAATAAACGTCGGTAAGAATGAAATATAGAACAGAATCACTTTCGGGTTTGATGCCGAAATCAAAAAGCCTTGCGCGAAACTAGCGAGTTCTGATTTCTGACTTTGTTTTGCCGCGAGCTCCGCTGAGCCTTGCACTTCAGGTAGGCTCTTGAACATCTTGTAGCCCAAGTAAATCAGATAAGCTGCACCAACATAACGAATGACCTCGAAAGCAAATGACCAGTTCTCCGCAATGGTTGCTAAACCAAAACAAGCAAGCACCAAATAAATCAGGTCACTGCATATCATACCTACAGATAGGGAGATGCACTTTCTCCATCCATCGACCATACCACGAGCCAAAATCGCAAATACACCTGGCCCCGGAGTAATGCCAAATATAAACATGGCAATAAAGAATGTAACTGCGCCTTCTAATGACATTAGTTTGACCTTATTTATATAGCTCAACATAATATTTGCTGAACGTAACATGCGATCTTAAGCGGTGTAAAGAAACTATTCACCGATTCTTTATTAACGGTATCAAAGCGTTTAAATCTGATTATATTACTGGCTTAGGATATTCCTCTAATGACAGTCGCTCACTAATTAACAACACTCAAAAATCTTTATTACTAAAAAAGCGAACCGTATGGCTCGCTCTTTATATTTCCGCTTCAGTTAAAAAAAACTTAACTAGTTCGCGATTGGTGACAGCAACTTAGGGTTTACGACTAAGTTTCTCACACCGTGTGCGTGGTCTTCATTAAAGTCGTTCCCCTCACACCAACTACCAACCGTTGCGATGTTCACTTTCGCCACTTGTGGTCTCACACTCCATGTTACTTGGAATGGTGAACCTTGTTCGTTGTAGCCAGGGCCTGTTGTAGAACCCGCATATTGAATCGCAGAGCCTGTGTTTTGTGGAATGTTGGTCGCTTGGTGCAAACCGTTCACTTTAGAGTGTTTAGCTAGCTCTTCAAAATCGAGCGCTTTGTCGTCGTTCACTAAGACGTAAACTTGGGTTTCTACACGCAACTGAGGGTTGGTAATCGCATCATTGAAACACGCACCCAATGTTTCACCCGGCTCCACTTGTGCCGTTGAGTACACATAATGCACTTCGATAGTATCACCAGAATGAAGTGAACCATGGTCACTCGGACAAATATCATGACCGAATGGCTTCAGTTCTGCCTCACTTAGCTTACCCGTGTATTTGAATCCACTTTGGAAACCTTTGCCGTCTCCGTTACCTGCATACTGGGTAAACTCTCCGCCTTTGTGCTCTGCATTTTTATGAAAGTGAATATTACATAAGTTCATCGCTGATGAATCCGGCGCATCAGAGAACAGGCGCTCGTTAGTCCCTTCGTATGAACCTAGGTCACGTGGTGCCTGCGGACCAAAACCTTTGCCTTGTGTATTTTCGGACAGTTGTGCCCTTTGTTCGGCGATAACGCTGTCTGAAACCGCCTCATGGCTAGCACCTGACGCACTCGCCTGTGTCGATAACATAACCATGGCGACGCTTAAAAACACACTTTTGTTTTTCATATCTCTTCCCTAGACTCTTTTTAATTAAACCTAACTGACTGTGTCACAACGGCATATTACTATGCTCATGAGTGAATATAAGACATTGTCTTTGTAAGATTAGATTTCAATGCTTACTTTGGGAGAGTATTCAAACCCTTAGTGCATATAACAAGATCAATTGGTTAAATACGGCGACTCCCTTCCATAACAAGTAAATACCGAGCTGCGCTGACCTGCCTCTTACTCAAATCCAACTCTTGTTGTGTTAGAGAACAGAAACAAGACCTTACATAATCCTTACTAATTTGCTGCCAGTCACCAAATTCAGGATCAAAAAAGGCGAACCCATTGGCTCGCCTATGTTGTTTGTAAGTGATTTTTGAAATCTAGCTATTGTGCTGGTCGCGTTCCTGAAGCAAATATTCCGAAAGTCATGACATTCAAAGCATCTGTCACCCCCTCCAATGATTTGACGACTTGCTTCGTAGGCCCGTTATTGAATATATGACTGCCCAAGCCTTTTTCGCTATGAACCTGAGCATGCTCCTCAGGGGCTTGTTTATCTGCCTCTTGGCTATTTTCATTAGCTTCAGGAGATTCACTCGGCTCATGAGAAGCCGAACCTTCATCGCTATTGATATCACTGTCTTCTGGAGTAATAACGGAGCTGTCGTTAACGTTATTTGCAGAAGGCTCAATGAGCGCTTCACTTGCCGTTTCATTGACCACACCCTCTTCGACACTGTTGTTTATCACTTTTTCATTGCTTGAGATATTTTCGTCAGTTTGATTTTCACTGGTTGTCGCACAAGCAGATAAAAGCAACAGGCTAATAGTTATTGTGATTAATTTTCTGACCATGACGATTGGGACTGGATTAATAAAACATTGTTCGATTGTAAGTAACTTAGGTCAGAAGTTCCAGTTACGCGCTTATTTTCTCGTAACGAGATGTGTACATAATTACGTACTGCTTAGAGGCTCTTG
Source organism: Vibrio sp. 070316B (assembly GCF_013114115.1). Taxonomy (NCBI): domain Bacteria; kingdom Pseudomonadati; phylum Pseudomonadota; class Gammaproteobacteria; order Vibrionales; family Vibrionaceae; genus Vibrio; species Vibrio sp. 070316B. Next base: position 7,234 of record NZ_VTYC01000028.1, read on the forward strand.
GGTTTACGAAATCTTACTTCAAGCTTAAATAGAGTAACTGATTTATGGATAGCACAATCAATCCATATCGACCTTCTAATAATTCGATACTTCGATTAGGTTACCATCAGGATCTCGCAGATAAATAGAGATGATCTTGTCCACTGCACCCGTTCGCTCGATTGGCCCTTCTTCGATCGTGACGCCTTGTCCATTGATATGCTCGCATACTTTATCAATGTGTGTATTGGTTATGAAACATAGGTCTGCACTCCCGGCTTGAACATGCCTAGCCTTAGGCTCAAACTCTTTCCCTCGCTGATGGAGATTTATCTTTTGGTTACCAAACGATAATGCCCAGCGTCCCTCTCCAAACTGTATAGGTTTCATTCCTAACACTCTCTGATAGAAATCTACTGTTATCTCGATATTTTTAACAGTTAATACAAGGTGATCTAGATGACTTACTTCCATATATGATGGCTCTCCATGAATAACCGACTTCCTGGTTTAACCGCTCTATAGAAGCCCTGAATGTTCGCCACTCATAATCTAGCGCCTAGAAGAGTGACACAAGCATCTTATGCGTCGTTACCTCTCATTATTAACGAATAAAGGGAGTACTTTTAAGCACTCCCTTTGTTCGATTTTTCTATTGGATTAACGGGTTAAGTTAGTTACACATCCCGTCAAATGTCCAATGCCAGTAACTCTGGAATGGATCTGATCCCCAGTTATCAACGTTGGCAGTAAAACGGTTCCCCCAATACTGAACGGTAGCGCCTGCAGGATAGAAAATGTTTGAGCTCCACTCAGGAATATCAACACAAGAACCTTCTGGCTCTGGCTGTGGTTCAGGCTGAGGCTGAGGCAGTTCCAATACACTGCTTACCGCTACATAAGCGTCTGTTGCCCCTTGTGCACCAGATACCATTACGTAGATATCATCCCCTTGTATACCGCCAAAGCCACAATACTCATAGTTATCCAAGTTAGTCGACGAGCAATCATAATCATTCAAGGATGCAGGGCGACCAATAGCAACATACAAATCAACGTTACCGTAACCATTGTAAGTTTGGATCCAAACATCACTTTGAGAGCTGTTCTTTAGAACGAATTGCTGCTGATCGTTACCGCTGCTCAACACAGGTGCAGGCACATTAAACTCGAGAGCCGTAATGCCCGGTGTTGGTGTTGGTGTTGGTGTTGGCGGATTAGGGTTCGGATTCGGCTGACCGGAACCACAATCTTGAACATTAATTCCAACCTGACTAAATGCAGTACGTATCGCTGATGCTTCGTAACCTAGCTTTTGCGCTGCCTTACAAACTCCATCGGCTCCAGCTTGGAAGTTAGATCTTGGCGTCCAGTACAGTTGGTTAGCTGTTGCGTAAGCCATGAACGCTTTTTTAATGTCCCAGCCGTTACTGGTTGCTAAGTGGTAGAATGCTTTGTTGAAGATTCCTGAACTGTGGTGAACATCGATGCCATTGTAGTATTGGTTAACGTGATCGATAGACATCCCATCTTGGCTAGGTTGAATGAAATAGCGCATTGCTGGGCTATACTTCATGACGTGCTCACCCATCTTCCAGTTAAAGCTGCCATGCACATATTCACTTAACGCCGCAGCTGCCACATCAGAGAATGACTCATTCATACCACCTGACTGACCACGGTACTCAAGGTTAGAGTTCTGTTCCGTAAAGCCATGGCTTACTTCATGCGCAATCACATCCCAGGTAGCCAATGGATACATAGACTGGTTGCCATCACCGAACGTCATCTGTTGACCGTCCCAGAACGCGTTACCGTAGTTCGATCCGTAGTGCACACGCATCGTTAGTTTTTGCTGGATAGGACGAGTGTTCAACCACTCTTTATACATGTCGAAAACACGCTGGCCAAAGTAATGAGCATCGTTCATCGGCGCATATGCGCCGTTAATCGCACGATAGTCATTGACGTTTCTACCATAGTTACCATTACAGGCAAACTGGTGAACCTGACCGTAATCTTGGCGATTATTCATGTTCATGGTGACGACGTTTTGGCTGTCCATCTGGCAATATGAATTAACTTGGAATCCACCATACTGGGTATTTGGCCCAAAGTAGTAGCGACCACTTTTTTGGTTACCACCAGGGCCTTCCGCTTCAATGAAAGCAATCCCTTCCCACTGATCAATTAATTCACCAGATTTTGCATCAACGAGCGTAATTGGGCGTGAAGGTGCCATACCTTTGGTTTGCAGAAAATCGACCTTATAGATTAGGCGAGCCTGTTGTTGGTCATCAAGCCAAATGAAAAGATCAGCATTAGGGTTGCGCACTGTCATCGCTGCAATGCCTTTATGCTGAGACTTAGCTATGTCAATGGCCTGCTGCGCGTTGATCATTGGCAAAGTAGAACCAATATCAGCTTCAATACCCGTTAACACTTCTCCATCAACGGCTTGAGCGATACCTCGTTGAGATAGATCAACAACGACTGAATGGCCGTAAACCGGCACCCCGTAATGAATCTGTTGCTTACGTAAGAGTGTTGTCTTGCCCGTCTCAACTCGACTTGCTTCTTGGTAAGCAAGTGGTTGATTTACTGAACTAAAGCCCTGATTTTTTTGATTTAGAACAGTTGATAGATCGACATCGGAATAATTCACGACATTGGCAGCTTGAGAAGTAAACGCTATTGGGAATAGCATTAGCAAATGTGTACCACGCATACATCACCTTTATAATTTTGTTTTTATAAATTCACCCACCGGATGAGCGCGCATCTTAACGATAGATTAGGTGTATGAATAAATGCATCTGGCTTTATATGTGATATTGATTCAGAAGATAACCTTTCACGAACTATAAAATGAGAATGTAAGTCAAAAAAACCAATAAATACGTGCACTTAGAAAACTCTCAGTAAATAAACCTAAAATATGAAGGGATATCAAATTTTGATAATTTCCTGAAATTTGGTACTTCAAATCGCTACGAAATTAAGCGGCTATATCGATTTAAAATAGCAACGCCAACTCACTATCACAAAATTCAAAGCTCCCACTATAAGGGACCAATTAAAATAATGATGAGGTGTGTTGGCGATGAGTATGTTGGTTGAGGTGGGGCTTAGCCTTCGGCTTTATTGAGTGTGTAAGTGATTACACTATCTTCGCCTAGCTTAAACACCCAAGTACTGTCACCGCTAGTAAAGTGATATTCATCCTTGGACGAAGTTGGTGTCAGATTGCCGATGAACTCGGTTAGCTGAGACTCATCTATACGAAAACTCCCTTCCGAAGTATTGGTGTCTAAATCGTTATTTACTTCAATCTGTGCAGCTGAATTAGGCACGATATCTGGCAACCAACCTCTATCAAACAAGCGATCTTGTTGAGCCAGCTCGTAAGTTGCATATTCATCGCTGACCACTTCCGAACAACCAGACAGTAGAAGTAAAATTGGGAGTAACAGTTTGATTTTCATTTAATTCCATCATGTGAAGATAAGGCCTTAGCCACTCTTAGTTGTATTCAAATAAAGAACAGCTCCGAGTGACAAGTACCGTAACAAAAACGATTTTATAAATCAGTTGTTATTCCCATTCAATTTAATTGACTTTATTTACATGCAGCTCACATGGAAATTAATGTTAATCAGTACCTTAACGGCAGGACTTACCTATAAAGCGACCTATCGATCAGAGTATATTAAGACCAAACACGCCCTTTACGTCGAACAAAACAGCTTCCGTTTTTTTTCTCGATACTTGCGTACCTTTGCGTAAAATATCAATCAGCTGCGCTTTGTCATCTAGCAGTTCTGCTCTACGGGACCTTATCGGCCTTAACATCTCCTGCAAGCACTCCTCCAACACCTTCTTTGTTTGTCCATCCCCTAACCCACCTCTGCGGTAATGATTCTTTAACTCACTGACATATTGTGCATCACCATGAAACGCATCAAGGTATGTAAACACAATATTCCCTTCCACTTGACCCGGATCTTCAACTTTTAAATGGTTTGGATCGGTATACATGGACTTTACTGCCGTTCGAATCTCTTTCTCAGTCGCTCCCAGGTTAATGGCGTTTCCCATCGACTTGGACATCTTGTTTTTCCCATCCGTACTTGGAAGTCGTGATGCGTTACTCAGAAGCGGCTTACATTCGTTCAAAATAGACTTACCAGCGAGCGAGTTTAGCTTTCGAACAATCTCGTTTGTCTGCTCTAGCATTGGCAGTTGATCATCGCCCACAGGGACTAACGTTGCATTGAACGCCGTAATATCAGCCGCTTGAGATATAGGGTAAGTGAGAAAACCAGCAGGAATAGAGCGACCAAACGCCTTGTTTTGAATTTCACTTTTGACGGTAGGATTACGTTCCAAACGTGCTATAGATACAAGGTTGCTGTAAAACATGGTCAGCTCAGCTAATACGGGAAGCTGAGATTGAAGGCAAATTGTAGTTTTAGTTGGGTCGATGCCAACAGCCAGATAGTCGGCGACCACATTGAGGATGTTTGAAGAGACCTTTGCAGGATTATGCGCGTTATCAGTCAAGCCCTGCATGTCGGCAACCAATATCGTTTGGTCGTGCTCATGTTGTAAGGATACACGTTGTTTGAGAGAGCCCACGTAATGCCCTAAATGCAAAGGACCTGTCGCACGGTCGCCAGTAAGAATAATTTCTGATTTGTTATCGTTTTGATTTGTTTTCATTGAGTATCTCCAAGTTAAAAAGGCTACTGGAGATATAAAGAGACGACAATCTTGATGACATTCTTAGCTACCTTCCAGCAGCGTAAGAATGTGAGTATTCCGTGCTGCTCTAGATAGAGCACCACCAGAAGAAAACTGAAGTTAAAGAGGGATTAAATTTCATTCTTAAAACGTATCAATATTATTGGTTAACGACAACACATTTTATTAATTCAATTTAACTAACTGTATTAATTGCATAAATTTATAATTCTAGAACGCATGGCTTGGTTAATCTCAAAGTAAGTGTTCAAGAAATTGAGCTGCGATAAAGCCGACTCTGCGGTGTGTTCGTAGCCTTGATTGAAGCTTGGAAGCAGTTGAGCAAACTTAGGAAACCGCGCTTCTAACCTTCTATCAGACATAAACTCATCGACATAGCCAGGTTGTGGATTTTCTGTTTGTTCGACAAGATCAATCAAACGCTCCAATGCATAAGACTGAACAAATCGACTCCCAGAGAGCTTTTCTCCACGGTTATAGCGGGACATACCCACATAAAGATTGGTCAGTGCTTCCCCGATCAACCACTCTTGGGTATTAGCTTGTGGAGCACTTTTTTTCGATGGTACACAGCACCTAGCATCGAACGCCTCTTCCTGCCAAACAATACGACCTGTAGTGGCATAGTGAATATGCGCTAATTCATGGGGTTCAAAGACCGCAAATTCGCAAAAGATTCCATCGGCATACAGAACTTTATAACCATCGACCGTGTTTCGCACGGAATAGTCGATTGGATGGACATCAGATAACCAATTTAAATTGTTTAAGAAGTGCTGCTTTTGTCCTGCCTATACGATCGCAAAGAAATCGACATCTGAGTATTGGTCCAGTCTTTCCGTTTCGATACCAACAGAACCAAGCCCCAACAAGGCAAGCGCCTTATTTGAAGCTCTTAAACACTGCCCAATAGAATCCAAGCGTTGTAGCAGCATTGTTGGGGTAAGTTCTTGTGATGTGATTGGCTGTCGAATGGTGTTATCGGTTTGCATCGTGCTATCCCTGTCAAATTGAATGCCATTCAACCTAACTGAGAGTGATAGCAACGACTAAACACAATTTATAAAATCTGTGTTTTGGATAACGATCTGTGCAATAAATGGATTGATTTAGGAGCTTTCAACTACGACCCGCATTTGTATCTCTACCCATCAAATAGATGACTTGGCAAGATACATCGCCATTTCTTGTTCAGGTACCATGCCTCCACCCGTCGCCCAAACAAGATGCGTGCTGTTGGATAACGTCGAATCATCGATACCTAATCTCGTCATATATTCGGTGTTGTGTTCTACATGGATAGGCCCTGGCATGCCTGCTAATGCAGAGGGCTCTAGTTTGATGGCTTCTGCTTGATTCAATTGACCTAACAATTGATACATGCGTTCATCCGTTAATGTGTAGTAACCATCCAATAAGCGCTCCATTGCTCTGCCAACAAAGCCTGACGCGCGGCCCACGGCTAACCCATCAGCTGCAGTAAGGTTATCAATACCAAGATCTTGTACTGCAATCTCGTCATGCAAACCGGTGTGAACGCCTAACAACATACAAGGTGAATGCGTAGGCTCGGCGAACAGACAATGAACATGGTCGCCAAACGCCATCTTCAAACCAAACGCTACACCACCAGGGCCGCCACCTACGCCACACGGTAAGTAGACAAACAACGGGTGCGCTTTATCGACGACAATTTGTTGCTGCTCAAATTGCTGTTTGAGTCTATCTCCAGCGACAGAATAACCAAGAAACAGTGTTTTCGAGTTTTCATCATCGATGAAGAAACAACTTGGATCTTGCTCTGCTTCTTTCCGTCCTTGTTCGACCGCTACGCCATAATCTTGCTCATACTCAACCACATTAACGCCGTGCTCTCGCAGTTTATTCTTTTTCCACGCTCTCGCATCGGCAGACATATGAACGGATACGGTAAAGCCTAATTTCGCGCTCATGATACCAATCGACATGCCTAGGTTCCCTGTTGAACCTACCGCAATACTGTATTGCTTAAAGAACTCACGAAACTCGGGTTCTAGCAATTTGCTGTAATCATCGCTTTCACTTAGTAACCCAGCTTCAAACGCGAGTTTCTCAGCGTGAGTCAGTACCTCATATATGCCGCCACGGGCTTTGATAGACCCAGAGATAGGCAAGTGACTGTCTTTCTTCATCATCAACCGCCCTTTTATAGGCAATTGATAATGCGCCTCCAATGCGGTTTTCATCGTTGGAATATCAACCAAGTCAGATTCAATGATGCCATTGGATAATTGAGTTTCAGGAAATGCTTTTGCTAGATAAGGGGCGAAATATTGTAAACGTAGACTCGCATCAAGAATGTCTTTCTCATCTAAGCCGACATAAGGTAACCCTTGCTCTAGTGTTGTGACATTTGGGTTAAACCAAACCACCTCTTCGAGCGCCATAAGTTTATTTAGTAATGGAAAGTCGTTGATGAGGTTATTTAGATTCAATTCAGTCATGAGCTACCTTCTCTGGTATTGAGCGTTATGCGCTATTTCAATCACTTGGTGCGTAGCCTATTAGAGCCGTAATCAAGAAATGATTCAATAGCCTAAGCTTGCGCGTAACGTCAACAGGATGGTATTTCCCTTTCTATATCCTTGAGGCGACTGTCTTGATGTATTCGCTTGGCGACAGACCAAACTTACCCTTAAAGCGCTGACTAAAACGCCCTTCAGACTGGTAACCACAAGATTGAGCGAGCATCGTGACATTCTGTTGGCCATTTTGCATAAGATACAATGCATGGCTCAAACGCACTTCCGCTAACACTTCACGATACTGCATGCCTTCGAGTTTGAGCTTACGGATCAACGTCGCACGACTCATTGCAAAACGTTCTGCAACATCTTCTAAAGGGTGCTTCTCGTCTGGTGAATGAGATAAGTAATGACTGAGTTTTTGGCTGAAAGAGACGTTTGAACGAGTAAACAACCGATGTAACACCCCCTTCTCTGCAAGCTGTTGATACAAACCTTGCAACCAAAATTGCTGTGTGGTTTCACTCATACTTTGACGATCAAACGTAAACAAGACATTTAAAGTATCTTGTAAACTGCGGTCTGCTTCTAAAGTGGGGTATTCGAATTCGGCAGCACATTGTTCACTCAGTTCGAGCATCGCTTGAGTGGGTTGAAAATGAAAACTAAACACGCGGGACAGAAATCGCCCTTTATGTGGCATGTTCTCAAAACTCAATGATGCCGAAGCTTCACACAGCAACAACTCAGAATGAGTAAGCTCTGCTGCCGAGTCTTTCCAAAACAAACGCTTACTGCCTGTGATGATCTGAATAATACTAGGGGATAGAATCCTCACATTACGCAGCTTTTGTAACTGCTCAGCTCGAAACACTGTCACTTGATATTGATGATTCATCTCATCCCCTTATTTGTTTTTTGTCTATAGCAAATTAACGGGTGTAAGTTGCGGTTAACCTTGCTTTGTCTAACGCCATGCTATTCAGTGTAAAGCCCACGACAGCTGATGGTGTATTCTCATCGAGGTTTAACTTATCAGTTGGTAACGCCCAAACCGTAAATTGATAACGATGCATGCCGTCTTTCTCAGGAGGGCAAGCGCCACCAAAACCGACCGTTCCGTAATCGATGCGCCCTTCCTTACCACCCAACTTCGTAATGTCCGCTGCGCGAGGTAATTCATTCACGGTTGCTGGAATATCAAATGCAACCCAATGCCAAAAACCACTTTCGGTTGGTGCGTCTGGGTCATAAGCCGTGATTGCAAAACTTTTGGTGCCTGCCGGTGCGTCTTTCCACATTAGTTGAGGTGATAAGTTCTCACCATCACAACCCCAACTAGAGTATTCAAACGTCTTGGCCATTGGGTGACCTTCTTGAATATCGTTACTGGTTAATTCAAATGCGTGAACTGAGCTTGCAGCCAAGATGCTCGCTGCCAATACTGATCTGATCATTGTTCTCATGATGATTCCTCTTGTTAGGTTTAAATCCAGTATAATCAGTTCCACCCTTTAATAAGTAACAGTAAGTACATAATTATCTAATCAAATTCAAATAAATGATACTTTCTGCACTTTAGAACCATTATTTTAAGAAATCATCGATTGATGATGTATCGCTAATTTCGCTACTCGCGGTCACAAATTGATAAAGTGGGGACACTTGTTGACATTCAGGTTACAAATCTCGAGCAAAATTCTTTAGACTCGCGCTAATGACTTTTAATGAGAATAACTGGATGCGCAGGCTGACATTAGCCCTTTGTTTGATCTTTTGGCTCCCTACGCTAGCCAACGCCCAAAGCTTGCAAGATAAATGGCAGTCCCTGTACCAATTGAGTTGGCAGGCGTCTCCGATCTTTGTTTCTCAGCAAGAGTTATCTCATTACCCAAAGGCTCTGCTTCAAGACAACAGCCGTTACCCAAATTTCAAAAAATTCACATGGCAAGATATTGCTTTATTGGCTGAGATTCAGCAAACATGCCAAGCGATTGAACCTTCTAATTCTGCGTTAAACGATGCCATCGAGTTCGAGCTTGCTTTATGTCAGCAACAAACCTTAGATTCAATCTGGTTTGCCGCCCATTCTAAAAAACACCCTGCTGGTGGAAGTTTCGCGGACCGTTATGTGGCGCATTACCCAGAGACAAGCGAACAGATTCACCCGTTTTTAACGATTACCAACCCACTGCACCCGCTGTACACCAAACTACAACCCTTAACAGCAGAAGGAAGGGAAGCGCTGCTTGATGGATACCGAGCCTGGCAACAAGGTGATGTACTTTGGTTAAGTGGTGAGCAAGGTTGGAAAGTGGTCTCGCAGGATGTTTGGAAGCCAATTGCGAACCAACAAGGCATGACCTTATCTGGAGAAAGCTGTTCGTTTCGATACAGTAATCTCTGCATGAGTGAAACGAACAACGACACTCTTTTCATGAAAGTGATGATCTTCTCTTTACTGATTGTTCTATTTTCAATACTAGCAAGATCGCTATTTCTAAGAACAAAACAGCGTAAAGAGAGACAGTTTGTGTTGCAGCTACTGACTCATGAACTTCGCACACCAATTACCAGCCTTGGTTTAACCGTCGAAATGTTCAGAAATCGCTATGACGAGTTCCCTGATGCCACTCAAGATGCAGTTTGGCGTTTAATATCTGACTATCAGAGGCTATCTCAACTGACTGAAAACAGTAAGGTTTACTTGAGCACAGAAAACGCCGAACCTCTATTAAAGCAAAACGCTTCTCTCGAAGAGTGGCTTGAACATGTATGCGAAAAGCACAACATCGGCTATCAATGTGATTCCGGCGAAGTAGAGCTTAACCTGCCCTATTACTGGCTGACCATTTGCTTAGATAACTTGATCAAGAACGCCAAGCAACACGGTAAAGGCGAAGTAACGGTTACCGTCACTCTTAAAGATAAGCTAAGAATTGAGGTCCAAGATCAAGGGCATTTCCCTTCATTAGTAGAACGAACCTTGTGCCGAGTCACTCCAAATGATGCGCATAGACACGATAACATGGGTATTGGACTCACCATTGTTGAACACTTGATGAAACAGGCGAATGGACGCCTCATTATTCTCCGTAATCCAACCCGATGTATTTTGGAAATAGCTTATGAACACCCTATTGCTGATTGAAGATGATCCACTACTTGGACAAGGCCTCGTCAGCTTCTTTGAGTCCAATGGTTACCAATGTCTTTGGGCACAAGACACTATGCGCGCCAATAAGTTATGGCTACGTGCCGACCTTGTAGTACTCGATAGGCAGCTTGAGGATGGCGACAGCTTACAACATCTTCCAAACTGGTTACTTCTAAAGGCACTACCTGTGATTGTGTTAACCGCTAAAGTAGAAGTTCAACAACGTGTTGAGGGCTTAATGGCAGGAGCAAAAGATTATGTGACTAAGCCTTTTTCTAATGAAGAGTTGCTCGCGCGGGTCATCACTCAACTGCGTCCGCTGGGTGTGAGCCACCTAAATTACGCCGACATCCAAATCAACTTGTCAGAAAGAATCGCGTATCTGGATGAAAGCCCAATCGCACTTAAACCTAAGGAATTTCAGTTACTGGTTCTGTTTATTCAAAACCAAGGGCGGGTGTTTCATCGAGACGAACTGCTCAACAAAATTTGGGGCTATCAAGCCTTTCCAAGCACCCGAACCGTGGACAATCACATACTCCGCTTGCGTCAGAAACTGCCGACACTCCACTTAGAAACTCACCGCGGTGTTGGTTATCGTTTAGTTGGGGATTCGAAATGAAAGTAACATCGTTAACCGCTTTGCTGTGTGTGTTACCGTTTGCGAGTCATGCGACTTGGTTTACAGAGACACCTTTACAGCGATCTTATCAATCGCTACTTAATGAGCAACCGCAGCTTGCATGGCAAGAGTTACAAATCGCACTCAATCAAGAATCGCTTGATAGTCACCTTTGGCTGCCCGTAAAACAAGAAATACTCACTAGAACTCAATGTGGAAGAACACTTAAACAAAGCGATGTACCCACCCACCACATCCAAGTGAGTTTTATTAAACGTTACGGTCTTTCGTCACAAGGCTATCAGATTAAAATCTCAGCCGAGCCACGCAGCAGTGATCTAAATAAAAAAGCACAGCCAGTCACACTCATCGCTCCTGATGGTCTTACGATGATTGAAGGACAGTTCAACTCGGGCGTCGACTATCAAGAAATCGAAACCAATGAGATGTTCATTAAGCCTGAATCTGGTGTTTATCAATTAACCGTTGGGACGAACAGCTACCCCATTGTTGTCGCGTTGGATGACAGCAATCGTTGGTTAGCACTGGAGAATAAACTTGATAACGCACACGTTGTGATCACGCCACCAGAGGTTATCGATAACTGCCCTAGTACCCACGTAAGTTGGCAATGGTTTGATGGCAACTACAACATGTTAGGTTTCAAAGTGCCGATCAAGGCAAAGCAAGTTGCGGTTCCTACACAAAGCCCAGCCGGAGAAAAGGCCAAGCACCTAAGCGCATCAGTGGAAATGTTCGAGTACCAAGGCGCGATTGAGGTCCAATACGTTCAACGTGTCGCTGTCCCTTTCTAGAAAGCGTTGTTGTATAACTTTGATGGATTTCTTTGGTGGATAGCTTTGATGCTTCTACGAGGCAGAAATAGAGACATATAGGTGACAAAACACTAACGCATCTTAGATGTAATAGCCGTAATTACTACCACGGAATCTAAACATGCTGAATATCCACCATAAATTAAATGCTTCATCTTGGGCCATGTTAGCCCTATTCACCGCTTGTACTTTTTCAACAGAGACACAAGGGAGTGAGTTTTCACTTCAAGACCACAGTGGTGACAACACCAACAATACTGTTCTAATAGACCCATCAACACTCACGATAGATTGGAATGGCTTGAGCGTTAACAATGCTCCGCTAACCGTTGACGGTATCCCTCAAACAATAGCCGAGATATCCCGGGATTCAACGAGCGCCGCTTGGACGTTAATGCCAAGCAAAATCGCAGTAAAAGCGGAGTTAAACCAAGGTGAGCTAGACCTGCAATTCACCCTACCTTCTGATATCAAGGTAAAACGCAACCAACCAATCGAACTGGCTTGGTTTGACCTTGCAGAAAAAGAAACACAAACACTGCTACTGCCCTTTAGTGAAGGTATGTGCGTACCTACCGACAATAAGTTATGGGCCCGCTACCTCGCCAATAACCACTCTGGAAGTAACACCACTCAAGGCTTAAAGATGCCGTTTTGGACCACGCAGCAGAGCGATCAGTTCATCAGCTACCAGTTGATCAACCCAACCAATAACCAACTGTTTTTTACTGATGTCACTTCTGGATCGAGCTCGAAGAAGAAGTCCCTTATTGATATGAGCGCATCACATCAATTTACCACGCTAAATCAATCACAACCTTTTGCTGTTCGCATAACGCTCGGCGATTCAATGCTCGATGGTGCCAAGCAATACCGCGACTGGCGCATCGCCAATGGGTTGTCAGAATCACTAGCCTCAAAGCAAGCGCGTAATCCAGATATTAGCAAGCTGGTTGGTGCAAGTCATGTCTACCTGTTTGGTAAAGATCCTTTGAGTATCCAAGATGTGAAAGACTGGTGGGGACTAAAAGAGTGGTACTTTGAACGCTCTAAGCTCAACATATCCGATGAAGCTAAGCGTGAGCTATCCACTTTGTCTAAAGGTAAGGACTGGTTGAGCCGATATCATAAACAGTTGCTGTTGGATTCTATTAGCCAATATCTACAAAGCTTATACCCCGTCGCATCCCCGACACTCGCTGATAACACGATTGAGGCGCAATACATCGCGGCGCAAAATCGAAAAAACTGGTTGTCTGAACACGCGTCGTCATTTCTTAACTCACCAGATACTTGGGGGCAAGCTTTATCATCCGGCATGGTCGATAATCTAAATAACGCCGGATTGAACAAGCTTTGGTTGGGCTTTGATAACTGGATGCCTGCCTTTTATCAGCCAAACGCGGTCGAGTTAGCCAAACAATCTGGTTACTTGGTTGGGACTTACGACTCCTATAACACCGCGATACCGGCTCAATTAAATGACAGCTGGTTAACCGCTCAGCTACCAGATCCAATACGAAAGACATGCGCAATTGAGCTAGCCGATGGAAGTTTGAAAAAAGGATTTCGTGGTAACGGCTTCTACTTAAATCCCAATTGCCATTTGGACTACGTAAAACAGCGCGCCCAAGACATCATGAACTTTGGTCACTTCAATAGTTTGTTCTTAGATGTCGATGCAACGGCAATGGCGCGTGAGGACTACAGTGACAATACCAGTGAGTCGGAGATGCTTTCTTCCTTTAATAACCGAATGCAGGGGCTTAGCGAACAACCGTCTCTGGCGTTGGGCTCTGAAGACGGCAACAGCTTGACCACCAAGGGCATTGCGTTTGCACACGGCTTGGAAACGGTAGGGTTTGGTTGGACAGATAAAGATATGAAAGAAAACCGCCAATCTCCCTACTTTTTAGGCCGTTGGTATCCTGATCATAAGCCGGACTTTTTCTTCAAACCAGCAAAGGTTAAAGAGCCCTATAAGTCGCTACTGTTTTCGCCGCAATATCGTGTACCGTTATACCAAACTGTATTCCATGATGAAGTGATTAATACGCACCATTGGCACTCAGACAGTCTCAAATTTACCAATGTGAAGGCCAACCGTGACTTAACAGCCATGCTATATAACACGCCCGCAATGGTTCACTTAACCAGAGACGAAGCTCTCAAAAGTACAAGCCCGAGGCTCAAAGCCTTAAAACACTACCAAGATGGGTTTGAGCCGATACACGAACAGTTGTGGGATAAAGCGTTGATTGATTTCTCATGGTTAAATAACTACGGTACCGTCCAACAAACCACGTTCAGTGATGGCAGTAAGATCATCGCCAACTTCTCAGACCAAGTGTTTAATAAAGGCGACATCGATGTGGCTGCGGCTTCCATCAATGCGATATTAAGCAATGGAGAAGTCATAAAGTGGAAAGCCGAACTTAACTAAAGTGATTAATTTAGTCCCTTAGCGGTTAGCAGAAAACCAAGCTACTTGCGCTTCTCACTCTGAAACGCTGTGAGTAGATAATCGATAAACACCTTCTTGCGTTTCGGCATTAATTGTCTGTCGGCATACACCAAGCTTACCGAAACTTGTGGCATGTCGTATTCCGGCAGCAGATTCACCAGTCGACCCGTCTTGAAATGCTCACGACAAATGAACTCCGGTAACACTGCTAACCCTAGGCCATCGACACAGGCCGTTAAACAGGCGGTAATCGTGTTTACCCTGAGTTGGCTTGGTAGCTGAATCAATTCAGACTCCCCATCACCTAATTGCAATTCCCACTTAGGTAAACGTGCGGCTTTGTTTACCACCTCTATCATGCGAAACGGAATCTTAAGGTCCTTTGGCGTGTGTATTGGGCCAACTTGTTCTAGATATTTAGGGCTCGCCACTAACACACGTTTAGAGGTTGTCAGGTATCGAGAAACTAAACTTGAATCAACCAGCTCACCAATCTGCGCGTACAGATCTATCCCTTCGCCGATGATGTCAACTTCTCGGTTGGTTAGCTCCAAGTTCATCGTCACATTCGGGTATTCAAGCAGAAAGCTATGGATGTATTTAGCAAGCACTTGATGACCCAACTCTACCGGTAGTACTACATTCAATAGACCACGAATCAAGTCTTGGTTTGCAGAGACTTCTAACTCCGCTTGATTCATGATCTCTTGCATTTGAAGGCTCGACTGATAGAAGCGCTCTCCTTCAGGCGTGAGTATCAAACTGCGAGTCGAACGAGTGATCAGCCTCACACCTAAATGCTGTTCTAGCTCTGCTAATTTTCGACTCACTGTTGATTTCGTCATGTTCAACGTTTCAGCTGCGTGTGTAAAACTCCCACAATCAACCACTTGTGTGAAAACAGTCACAGCATTTAAGTCCATAAGACCTCCGAAAACTATAATTAGTAAGATTTTTGCAACAGTGTTTCCCTTTTTTCCTATCTTATCAATCAATCAGATTCATTTACAATTCGTTACATCCAAATAAAAACAAAATGAGAAAAGAGAAATGGCAGAGAACAACACCGCTTCGCAACCAGTAAGCACAAAAAAACGTAAAAAAGCCCCGCTTATTGCCACTGCGATCATGCTGTCATTGGGTTTAGCTGGCGCTGGATATTGGTACGGTTACGGTCAGTACTTTGAGTCGACCGATAATGCCTACCTACAAGGCGACATTACCAATATCAGCCCTAAGGTATCTGGCTATATCGTTAAGTCCTATGTAACGGACAACCAATCTGTTAAGGAAGGCGATCTATTGGTTCAAATCGATGAGCGTGACTACCAAGCAACGCTTGCTCAGGCTAATGCTCACCTAGCCGTCGTTCAGTCTGACGTAAAGAACCTAATCGCCCAACAGACGTTACAACGTAGCAAAATTAGTCAAGCAGAAAGTGGCGTCGATTCAGCAGAAGCAGAATACGAACGTGCGATTCAACAAGTGCAGCGCTCGCGTAGCCTGTTAAAACGTAATTATGCTTCTCAAGATGAAGTCGATAGCATGGTCGCTCAACAAAAAGTGACTCTTGCTGACTTAGAAGAAGCAAAAGCAAACCTTGTGGCTAGCAATGATCAATTAACCGTAATTGCCAGCGAGATAGAACAAGCCAAAGCTTCGGTCACTGAAGCCCAAGCACAACAAGAACAGGCACAGCTAAACCTTGATTACACCAAAGTTTACGCACCAACAGACGGTGTAATTGGTAAACGAAGCGTACGTGAAGGCTTGTTGATTCAAGCTGGTGCTCCACTTATGAGCTTAGTGCCAAACAACCAAGTGTGGATTGAGGCGAACTTCAAAGAGACGCAACTTAGTGGCATTCACAAAGGCCAAACGGTTGAAGTCGAACTCGACGCTTTCCCAGGACAACCGCTTGAAGGTGTTGTCGATAGCTTCTCACCTGCAACTGGTGCTAAGTTCGCACTACTTCCACCAGAGAACGCAACAGGTAACTTCACGAAGATCGTTCAACGTGTACCCGTAAAAATTACGATTCCAGACCAGCAAGGGTTAAAAGGTCGATTGCTTCCTGGTTTGTCTGTGGTTGCGACCATCGATAAACGAGGCTAGACCATGAGCAGCGCTGGTGTTATCAACTCAACTCATGATGAGGACAAAGTATCAACTCGCCATTGGATCGCCCTATTTGGCGGCTTGATCGGTGCGTTTATGGCTATCTTGGATATCCAGATCACCAACTCGTCGCTTAAAGATATTCAAGGTGCGCTATCTGCTACCCTGGATGAAAGTTCATGGATCTCGACCTCTTATCTAGTCGCAGAAATGATCGCTATTCCTCTCAGTGGTTGGCTTTCAAAAGCATTAGGTAAACGTCGTTACCTAACATGGACCACGGCTATCTTCACTATTTCATCGTTGCTGTGTTCGTTCTCGTGGAACATGACCTCGATGATCGTGTTCCGTGCAATGCAAGGTTTTAGTGGTGGTGCTTTAATACCACTCGCCTTCTCACTGGTCATTCAACTACTGCCCATTAACAAGCGTGCTGTCGGCATGGCTCTGTTTGGTGTTACTGCGACGTTTGCTCCATCTATTGGCCCAACGTTTGGTGGCTGGTTAACCGAGAACTTCTCGTGGCATTACATTTTCTACATCAACATCCCACCAGCCCTGCTCGTGATCACCATGATCCGATACGGCTTGGATGATGAAAAGCTCGACCTGGGTACGCTGAAGAAAGCCGATTGGTTCGGTATCGCTACCATGGCACTTGGACTTGGTTGTTTAGAAGTGGTGCTAGAAGAAGGCAACCGTGAAGAGTGGTTCAGTTCAAGCTTTATCATTACGTTGAGCATTATCTCTGCAGTGAGCTTAGTCTACTTCGTCATAAATGAGCTTCAACACAAAAAACCATTGGTCAACTTACGGCTATTACGAAATGGGCAGTTTGCGATGTCTTGTATCGCTTACCTCATTCTAGGGATGGCGTTGCTTGGGTCTATCTACGTGTTGCCAATGTATCTGACACAGATTCAGCAATACAACGCGATGGAGATCGGCGAAGTACTCATGTGGATGGGTTTTCCTCAACTGTTGATATTTCCAATCGTACCTAAGCTGACTCAAATCATTAAGCCGAAATACTTAGTGACCTTTGGCTTCGCGATGTTTGGTTTCAGTTGTTACGTAAATACCCACATGACCATAGATTTTGGTGGGCAACAGTTGATCTTATCTATGGTATTGCGTGCGATTGGTAGCCCGTTCATCATGGTTCCGCTCTCTTTAGTGGCGATGAAGAACATCAGCAAAATGGATACGCCTGACGCCTCTACACTAACTAACGTTATGCGTAACCTAGGCGGGGCGTTCAGTATTGCGATCATCGCTACCCTTTTGGACAACAAGACACGTGAGCATCTAGCACATATTAAAGAATCACTACCTTCAGTAAGTCAGTTAGGTTGGCAAACACTCAAAGATCAACAAGCGTTCTTTATCCAATCTGGCAGTGATGCCGCGACAGCGATGCAGCAAGCACAGGCAAGCCTGTTAGGAACCATGCAACGTGACGCCGCTATCATGGCCTACAATGATGTGTTTCTCATGATGACCGCATTCTTGGCATTAGCTGCAGTGTTAATTCTTAGTATGCGTGATTAAGTTTTAAGGCTTACAAATGCCGTTTGAATCGTAGATAAATACAGTTCCAATTAAACAAAGAGGCAAGCCTAACCGCTTGCCTCTTTTGCTCAAACAAGTGTTAACCTCACAAAACCAAGGGAAAAACAGTAGCCGAGGAGCAACACTCTCGATTGTTTGTGAATACTCTTTAATTACCAATAGCTTATTGACCATATATATGTGAGCTGAGCATCTTGACAATGTGCAACCTGACACCTAAATTAAAAATATCATTTGGTATAAAGGAAAATGGATTTGACCTTACCAGGAGACCTAAGGGTTTTAATTGTCGACGACTCTAAAAGCGCGACGATTCTGATCAAACAACAGCTAGCTAGTTTAGGTATTGCGCACGAGTGTATTTTCATTGCGACGGATTATCGACAAGCCATTAAGGCTGTCGAAACGCATGCGTTTCATGTACTTCTCATTGATTACCACTTAGAGCAATCTTTTACCGGCTTTGAGCTACTAGGTATTCTGTATCGTAATCGACTTATCGACCACACGGTTGCTACGATTTTACTCTCTGGAGATATGCGTCAAGAAACAGTGCTTACCGCCCTATCAGGGGAGGCTCACCATTTTATCTCTAAGCCAATTAACACTCAGGCATTAGGTAAAAAGATCAAAAGTGCCGTATTCGAGTCAAGACAAATAGACCAACTCAATCACCTATATCCCATTACCACACCGGAATTACTCAAACAGGCATTAGAAATAACCAGCGAGAAATCCAACGTTCAATTCGAGGCAACACTGATTGAGCACTTAATCGCTGGGAAGAAGTGGCAACTGCTCTCTAGTCTCATCACTCACTCTAAAACTAACATGCACCCAACCAAATTGGTCGCAGAAGCCTTAATTCTAGACAGCTTGGGAAAGCCGAACTTGGCAATAGAGAAACTGCACAACTACCTTATCGTGCAACCACTATCGTTAAACGTGATTGATTGCCTCAGCTGCATTTATGAAAAACACAACATGCTACTGCCCGCGTTAAAGTTGGCTATTCGCGCATTTGAGATGACGCCAAGTATTAGCCATCGCGCAATCAGAGCGATCGATTTGGCTGAGAACGCTGACAATACACACATGCTTATTAAGCTTGGTGAGATGTACGCAAGTCATATTTCACCCGCCGATATCGACGTAATACATTCTATTAGAACTCACTTCGATTCTCTTAAAGCGACGTACCAAAGAGAAACTCAAGTACAGAATAAGCGTCTTTTGCTTGAGCATGCCAACCAATTTACCGAGCTGGTCAATTTGAAGCTTCCCGCCACGCTTCAACAACAAGTGTTAGCAAGCCTCGCCCTCTTTCATAGCAATATATTGTTGATTGAAGGCAGCCCGTTCGTTGCACACAAAAAAGTGATACGAGCAATTACATTGTTAGCTAATCAGTTTTACAATCAACCGACTTCACTGCTATCGCAACTTCTGCCTTTGTTCTGCCACTTTGGTGAATACTCTTTGTATCACATCGTTGAGGAGTGTTTGAAATCACGCGGTGAGACAATAAACGATAAACTGGAGTCTCGCATAGATGATCCTTCGAATTGTATCAACATTGAAAATTCAGGGTCGATCCAAGAACTACGCGACTTTATTTGCAATTACCCTTATTCAGTCGCCGCTAAGCTAGACTATCTTTACGCTGTCAATAACGCATGCGTTGAAACAGACCTTAGCGACGAATACGTGGAAGATCTTATTCAGTTAGACCTTCCTCCTAAATGGAATCAATGGATTAGTGACTCATCAAAATATGGTTATTCCACTAAGCCGCCCAGCCCATTTTCAATATGCAGCCGACAGGAGTCTATATGCTAGATTTTGATGCTTTAAATGCCTACCTAGACAATGATAGAGATGTAATTTTTGCCGTGTTATCAACCTACCAAGAAGACCATGGCAATTCGTTACAAGAGATCGAAGAACTGGTACAACAGCAAGACTGGGGCAAGCTTCATTTTACGGTGCATACCTTAAAAGGCATTTTGGCCAGTTTTGGAGAAGAGACAGCAACCGTTGCCCTAGAAAGAGTTGAACAGAACACGTTTAACAAAGTGGCTCCTGAAGCTGAAGACCTTTCACTCATCTACAGTGAGATGAAAATTATTAATCAACAAATAGATGAAGTACTCAGCACCTATTAATCTGGATGTCGTCCCGCTTACTCCATTTTTCCCACCACAAGTAATGACGATGAATGTTGAGGTTTTGTAGATTCACAGAACCTCAACACTTGTCATTTTTATAAATAAATCACTCCTTTCCTACCACCTATAAATTCACGTGATTTATCTAGACTCCACACACATAACAATCTCTTTATAAAATCATCATATAATTGTTTTTATTGTAAAAATCAAACTCTCATCAGAATGTAATTTGGTTAATTATTTGTTGAGTATTTTGTGACGTTCACATACCAAATTGCATTTTATTTATTGGTAAAGATAGAACTCTTATCTACACTCTAATGAAACCACGCGTTAATCGCACAGTGGCATAATAATAAATAAAAAAACGTTCAGTCGGCTAGATAAGGACAAGGAAATGAACAACGAGAACATTGCTGCGTTTCAAGGGCTCACGGATGACACCCCTATTAATGAATCATTTTCCACAACTTCAGAACCTTATGCACATTATTTGAAGGACATTGTAGGTATTGACCTACTATCTCGTGAAGATGAACTGTACTACGCACGTTTAAATCGTCAGGGTGACAAAAATGCTCGTGATGTGATGATCGAGTCCAATTTACGTCTTGTTGTTAAGATCGCAAAAAGTTATCTCAAACGAAAAGGAAATAATTTCACACTGCTCGATCTTATCGAAGAAGGTAACATCGGCTTAATTAAAGCAATCGATAAGTACGACCCAGAACCAGGTTATCGTTTCTCGACTTATGCCGTTTGGTGGATTCGTGAAAACATTGAAGCAGCCTTGATGAATAAAGGGCGTACAGTTCGTTTGCCTGCGCATGTTTGCAAAGAGATAAATAGCCTTGCATCTAAGAAGCTCGATGTAAGCAAAAAAATGCGAAAATCGGTTTCCATATCAGAGTTATCTGACAATTCAGGAATCAATCCTGAACGCGTTGATCAACTTGTCGCACTAAGCGGTTTTATCGATGTTACCACCACTGTCGATATCAACCATGCACCATTAGTTTTGGATCAATTTGAAAGTCTTGATATCACCGATCCCCAGCAAGATCTGGAAGCTCAATCGTTCACACAAGCTTTGGAGCAAATTATCGGTACTTTGCCGCCTAAATTACAGAAAGTCTTAATTCACCGTTTTGGGCTGTTTGATAATAACGTTAAAACACTATCTGAAGTGGCAAGCATGTTAGATGTGAGTGTTTCCAACGAACGAGTAAGACAGATGCAAAAAGAAGCGGTTGAAAGGATTCAAAAGCGGCTGCAATTTGATGGATGGGTATAAATCAAAACCTATATAACTATACTGTCAGAGGGTGAGCTTAGAGGCTTGCCCTTTTTTATGGCTGCCTTCTAAAGGCTGAATAGCGTTACCAAACAATACGTCACCTATAGAGCGTAGAACGTTCACTACGTAAGATAAGATAATTAACATAAGTGGTTTCAAAGCGGTCCTGCTCCCACAAAGATAGGATTCGCTTCGCCGCAAAATAGTAATCTTTATTTCTCAATAGCATGCCAACCGTGCTACTTAATTTCTCAAACCTTGCTTGTTCACTCTCGGATATGTAGCTTGCGTCGTTTTCAATAATTGGCGCTAATCCGTCTGCAAACCAGTTATTTAGAATTTCACGCATCTCTAATTCACACTCAGGCACGTCCACATTCGATAGCTCTCGATGTTGTGGGGGTGGCACGATGTATTTAGATGCTTGTGGCGAACTAACATATCGATACATGTCAACGCTCCTTATAAATGACTCTTTTAATAATTAAGGACATTTTTATGCGTTCTCAAGTTTTTATAGAGAACTAATCGATGAATTAATGGCAAATAAAAAGCCATGCAAGGTAGCCCAGCATGGCTTTCGATAAGGGCAACTTTACGCTGCCCTGTTAACTTGTCGGATCAAGTAATACCAACGTTTTGGTTTAGATTGAGCTTTGATCGAAGTCGTTGCCTTGATCGTTTCCAGATTGCGAATCTGAGTCGAAGCTTCCAGAGTCGTCTGTGAAGTCAACACCTTGGTCTTGACCACCAGCACTAGTCCAGTCACTGCCACCTGATTCCATACCTGCCATGTCTGGTTGCTGCTCTTGAGTAGAACCTTGCATGGTGTATTGATCATCAACTTCAACTTCCACAGAGCCACTTGCGCCGTCTATCGAACTACCCAACTCGTCGTAACCTTGGAATTGGATCTCGCTAGTGCCTTCATAACCTTCAGGAAGCTCAACCGATACCGGTTGCTCAAGGTTACCACTGATAGTGAAGCTACCATCACCGTTATCCAACGCATTACTCACGCTAGAACCTTCAGGTAAACCAGACATTTCTGCGTAATCCACCGACTCGTTACCACTTACGTCATCAGGGATCGAGATAGAGATAGTATCGCCCGGTGCGGCTGTTACGTCAGCAACGCTGTCTTCTGCTTCAGCATCTTGAGCTTGGTCATCAGCTTGTTGTGCGACTTCCACTTGCTGCTCTTCTGTTGCTTGAGCAGCTTCTGCTTGTGGTTCATCACCTTGAACTGAATCATCAGCGACTTGGATGCTTAAGCTATGGCTCGATACTTCACCACCGTCATTAACTTCGACATTCATTGCTAAGTTGCCATCGAAGTCTTCATTTGGCCAGTACGTCCACTCACCTTCACCAGATTCAGCGAAGAAACCTGCATCGTTCGCGTCTGCAACATCGACGACTTCTGCCGTTTCGCTCACGCCAAGTTCATCCACCAACTGCGATTCTGTGATAGTTAATGAACCATCGTCGGCTAATGCATAACCGTCACTCGCAGCCGCTTCATCACCACCTTGGATATCCACATTGAAGAAGCTTTCGATGCGGTTTTCGCCATCGGTAGCAATAAATCCAACTTGAACATCGCCGGTGTAATCTTCGGCTGGTGTGAATTGGTAGTTACCTTGGTTATCGCTTTCTATTACGCCCTGACCTTCCATCAAGCTCACTGATTCAATGCTCAAGCTGTCGCCTTCTGCATCGCTCAGATTCGCTAACATATCTTCGTCAGTAAACGACAAGGTAGCATCTGCCGCGATTTCGGTGGTTGTGATGCTGTTTACTTCTGGTGCAGCATTCTCTTGTGAGTCGCCCTCTTTAACGACTACGCCAGTTTGCTCATCATGAAGTACACCATCTTTGTCAATCACGTACGCAATGTCTGCTTCACCAGTAAAGCCAGGAGCTGGTGTAAACGTCCAAGTGCCATCGCCATTATCGACAATCTCACCTTGGCTGCGGTCCGCTAGGTGAACCAGTTTCACTTCATCATCACCATCTGCGTTAACGTTTTCAGCAAGTCCAATTAGGTCATCCGCTGTTAGGATAATCGAGTCACCCGCAACAGTTTCAAAATCACCTGAATCAATACCATCTTCAAACGCTTCTGGTTCATCGCCGTAGTCAACGGTTGTTGCACTTACGGTTACGAAGAACTCGCCGTGGAAGTCTTCAGGAGGCGTCATTTGAATGTTTGAAATATCCCAGTCGAACAAGTCAATGTATTGACCCGGTTCAGTGATCATTACGGTGTTCACACCATCAGTCACTTCGAAACCAACAGGGAAACCAGTCATCACTAGATTACTTAGGGTTTCTGAATCATCGACTAAGCCAACGTTCAATCCTAGGTGACCCGTTTCATCTTCACCGAAGACAAGTGGACCGTCATGGTCGGTTGTAATCACCGCGCCATCCGCAACAGGACGAACGTACACAGGAACATCTAGAACCGTTTCAAACTCACCATCACTCACCACAACTTGTAGGTCAGAAACGCCTGCAAAGTCGCCCGTTGGTGTGAATGTCCAAGTGCCATCACCATTGTCAGTGACTTCACCGCCATCTTCACCGTCTGCAGTGATAATGCGTGAAACAACAAGGTCAGCGGTATCAATGTCACCGAACAGATTCATTAAGTCGCCAGCATCGAAGGTGAACGCGCCATCTTCGTCTGTCGTCATCATTGCGTTACCGACATTGAACGGCGCATCGTTAACTGGAATAACGTCTACGTTCAACGAGCCATCTACCACTTCTTCGCCATCAGTTGCTTGATACCCTAGTTCTACTAAGCCATTAAAGTCTTGAGTAGTCACTAAGTGATACATGCCGTCTGGTTGCTGAGTTAAGGTTGCGTTTGCAGGAGCTCGAACCGTAATGCTTTCGATGCTGATCTCATCACCATCAAGGTCCGTAACTTGATCCGCGATGTACGCTGGGTCAATGACCATCACGACATCTTCTTCACCTTGCATCTCAATCGTAGGTGCTTCAGGCGCATCGTTGACAGGCGTAACATCAATGTTGCCATCGACAGAAATTGTCTCCTGACCATCACTAACGTTGAACGTCATTGGCACATCGCCATTGAAGTTTTCGTTAGGTGTAAACGACCAAGTTCCATCTTCGTTGTCTAGCAACTCACCGAAGCTAGGGTCTATTTGTAGACCTGACGCTTCTAGTTCGTCTGCTGTGTTATCAATATCCGTCGCTTGAGCCAACAACATGTCTTGTGTGATAAGAATGGTGCTGTCTTCGGCTGTGGTTAGGTTCACATCCTCTGATTCAGGTCCATCATTCACAGCCAGAACTTCAATACCCGCCGTTGTTGTCGCCGTTGCACCGTCATCATCGGTTACTACTACGTCTAGGCTAATATTGCCGTTAAAGTTCTCACTTGGTGTGAATGTCACTGAGCCATTATCGTTTTGAACTAAGGTGCCATCAGAGCCCGAGTAAGTCACACTCTCTAGCGACACTTCGCCATCAACGTCTGAGCTGTTCGCAATCAATTGCTCTGGGCTAATGGTTATCGTGCCATCTTCGTTCATTTGGTAAGACGTTGAACCTGCCACTGGTGCATCATTCACATCCGTGACTGTCACATCGATGTTGGCGTCAACCGTATCAGTACCGTCAGACACTGTGAAACCAAGGTTTACATCGCCATTGAAGTTCTCATTCGGAGCAAAGCTATAAGTGCCGTCGCCGTTATCGGTGAACACACCCTCTGCACCTGTGTAAGACACATCAGCGATAGATAGGTCATCACCATCAATGTCCGCAGTACCTGCTAGTAGGTCCGCATCCGTGAAGATCAGCGTTCCATCTTCCTCAACAGTGAAGCTTTGATCTTCAGCCGTTGGCAAGTCGTTAACTGGGTTCACCGTTAGGTCAACACCAGCTTGAACGGTTTCAAGGCCATCCGATACATCGAAGCTTAGGTCGATGTCACCATTGAAGTCCGCATCCGGTGTAATCGTAAATGAACCATCATCGTTCGCCGTTACCGTCGCGTTGTCACCTGCACTCAAGTTGGCAGCAGTTAGGTCATCGCCATCAACATCCGATGCGTTCGCTAATAGCTGCTCTTGAGTTAGGGTAATTGAACCATCTTCATCAACTGAGTAAGCCACGTTGCCCGCAACTGGAGCATCATTAACAGCAATGACTTCAATATCAGCGGTTGTTTCAGCCGTTGCACCGTCATCATCGATAACGACAACATCTAGACTAATATCACCATTGAAGTTCTCGTTCGGAGCGAATGTGACTGAGCCATCTTCGTTCTGAGTTAGGATGCCATCGGTACCCGAGTAGCTCACACTATCGAGTGACACTTCGCCATCCACATCAGAGCTATTCGCAATCAACTGTTCTGGGCTTAATGTGATGGTGCCATCTTCGTTCATTTGGTAAGACGTTGCGCCCGCCACTGGTACATCATTCACATCCGTGACTGTTACATCAATATTGGCATCAACCGTATCCGTACCGTCAGAGACTGTGAAACCAATATTCACATCACCATTGAAGTTCTCATTCGGAGCAAAGCTGTATGTGCCGTCACCATTGTCAGTGAACACACCTTCTGCACCTGTGTAAGACACATCAGCGATAGATAGGTCATCACCATCAATGTCCGCAGCGCCAGCAAGTAGATCTGCATCAGTGAAGGTTAGTGAACCGTCTTCTTCAATGGTGTAACTCACATCGTCGGCAGTCGGTAGGTCGTTAACAGGGTTAACCGTTAAGTCACCGGTTGCTTGAATGGTGTCGGTACCATCGGTGATATCAAACTGCATGTCGATATCGCCGTTGAAGTTCGCATCTGGCGTGATGGTAAATGAACCATCTTCATTCGCTTCAACCGTTGCATTACCATCCACAGTCAGGTTCGAAGCAGTTAGGTCATCCCCTTCAACATCACTTGAACCCGCAAGAAGTTGCTCTTGGCTGATAGTAATCGAGCCATCTTCGTTCACCGTGTAAGCCTGCTCACCTTGAACCGGAGCATCGTTCACTGCAATAACTTCAATGCCAGCAGTGGTTTCAGCCGTTGCGCCATCTTCATCAGCCACAGTGACATCTAAGCTGACATTGCCGTTGAAGTTTTCGTTTGGTGCAAAGCTGTAAGTACCGTCACCATTGTCAGTAAAGATACCGTCTGTGCCTGAGTAAGACACATCACTAACAGACACATCTCCCTCGATATCTGAGCTATTCGCAAGAAGCTGAGCGTCAGAAATCGTGATCACGTTATCTTCATCAACGCTGTAGGTCGTTGAACCAGCGACTGGTAGGTCATTAACTTCAATAACCTCAATACCAGCCGTGGTCTCTGCAGTTGCACCATCTTCATCCATAACGGATACATCAAGGCTGATATCGCCGTTAAAGTTTTCATTTGGCGCGAAGGTGTAAGTGCCGTCACCATTATCCGTAAATACACCATCAGTACCGCTGTAACTTACGTCACTAACAAACACTTCCCCTTCTACATCTGAGCTGTTCGCCAGTAGTTGTGTGTCGCTGAGGGTAATGCTGCCATCTTCTGCAACACTGTAAGAGGTTGTACCCGCAACTGGTACGTCATTGATTGGAACAACTTGAACATCAATGTTTGCTGAAACAACATCAGTACCATCACTTACATCGTAAGTTAGCTCGACGTTACCGTTGAAGTTCTCGTTTGGAGCGAAGGTATAAGTACCATCGCCATTATCCGTGAACACACCGTCGGTGCCTTCGTAGTTAACAGATTCAACAGAAAGGTCGTCGCCGTCGATATCCGTTGCACCAGCCAGTAACTGTTCATCAGTGAAGGTTAGTGAGCCATCTTCATTAATGGTGTAGTCATGATCGTAAATCACAGAAAGATCATTGACTGCTGTTACGGTCACATCTAGCTCAGCAGGCGTCACCCCACCGTTACCATCATCCACGTTGTAGCTAATGGAGAATTCACCGTTGAAGTTCTCCTCCGGTGTAATGGTGTAAGTGCCGTCACCATTGTCAGTGATTAGCGCGTTGTCGATGGAAATACCACCAACACTTGGTTCGTTACCATCGGTATCAACAGAGTCGCCATCTTCGTCGCCGGTTAGCAATTCAGAGATATCAATACTGTTTTCATTCGCGAGTGCTTCTTCTGCCGTTGGCAAGTCGAATGCATTTTGAGTGCCTACATCTTGGCTTGGAACAATCACGCCGTTCACGATATCGAATACATGCCAGTGATCACCCGATGGGTTGTCCGCTAAATCCGGGCTGAAGGTTTCTACCAGCGTATCGCCAACGAACACCTGAACTTGCACATCCTCAACACCATCCACATCCCAGCTTCTGTTGGTGTAGTTGTGTACTGAATAGTGCATGTCTGCATCTTGATAATTTGGAATAGTGATGGTTTCAGGACCACCGCCATTCGTGTCATCCACGTCTTGCTGAACTACGTTACCTTCACCAAGATCATGGCTCATGTCGCGGTAGTAGATATGGTCTAGCTCGTTACCATTCTCTGTATCGTAGAGCCATAGATGGTTGTCCATATCACGTGGGCTTTCACCCCATGTGACCACGATACGCATATCTGTTTCTTCAAGCACTTCAGATATTGCGGTCACGCCACCATTCACATCCTCGCCCGCAGGGACAATGAAGCTGCTGGTGATAGATCCCTCTTGCTCAATGGTTACGGTACCTTGGTCGACGACAGCGCCAGTCACCGAGTAGTTTCCTGAGTCATCAGTAACTGTGGTGTAGCTGTGCCCTGCACTGTCGGTTAACGTCACTTCAGCGCCAGAGACTGGGTTACTGGTTTCAGCGTCTAAAACTGTACCCGTGACCGTAGTTTCATCACCTGCAGCACCAATAATCGCTGTCATGTCATCGTCTTCGATGTCAGTCGCGAATTGCAGCAACTCATCTTGAGTGATGGTATACGAACCGTCTTCTTCGATGGTTATCGCTACATCAGCAGAAACAATCGGCGCGTCGTTAACTGGGTCAACGGTCAAACCTAAGTTAGCTGCAATTGGAGTGTCGCCATCGCTGATGCTGTAGGCAACATCGATGTATCCATTGAAGTTCTCGCTTGGAGTGATTGAGTACGTGCCATCACCATTATCAACAATTGTTGCATCGTCTCCCACCAAGGTTAAGTTGGAAGCAACAAGGTCATCACCTTCAATATCTGCGGCATTCGCGAGTAACTGCTCTTGAGTGATCGTGATGGTGTTATCTTCATCAACGTTAGCGTACACATCGTCACTGGTTGGTAAATCGTTCACTGGGTTAACGGTTAGGTCAACACCAGCTTGTACCGTTTCTAAGCCGTCTGATACATCGAAGCTTAGGTCAATGTCGCCGTTGAAATCAGCATCTGGCGTGACCGTGAAGGTACCATCGCCATTATCAACAACGGTCGCGTTATCCCCTGCACTGAGGTTGCTGGCTGTTAGATCATCACCATCGACATCCGATGCTTGAGACAGCAACTGCTCTTGAGTCAGAGTAATTGAACCATCTTCATCAATGCTGTACGCCAAGTCGCCCGATACTGGTGGATCATTAATTGGTAGAACATCAATGCTTGCCGTTGTGGCGGTCGTTGCACCATCCTCGTCGGTTACCACTACATCAAGGCTCACATCTCCGTCGAAGTTTGTGTTTGGCGCGAAGCTGAATGTTCCATCGCCATTGTCCGTAAAGATGCCGTCAGCGCCTGTGTAATTCACGCTGTCAATCGCGACTTCGCCTTCAACGTCTGAAGAGTTTGCCAACAGCTGCTCTGAACTAATGGTGATAACTTCGTCTTCATTCACTGAGTAGCTCGTAGAGCCAGCAATTGGTGGATCGTTAACCTCAAGAACCGTAATTCCGGCGGTAGTCGCTTCAGTTGCACTTTCTTCATCAGTAACAACAACAGCTAAGCTCACTTCGCCATTGAAGTTCTCATTTGGCGAGAAGGTGTAGGTGCCGTCACCGTTGTCTTCGAACACACCATCACTGCCAGTGTAAGACACGCTATCAATCGCCACTTCACCTTCAACATCAGAAGAGTTAGCTAACAGCTGCTCGTTGCTGATGGTGATTGAGTTGTCTTCATGGACCGTGTAAGACGTGCTGCCTGCCACCGGTGGGTCGTTCTCAGGAGTCACGCTCACATCAATGTTGGCTTGAACCGTATCTGTGCCATCTGACACATCAAAACTAAAGTTCACATCACCATTGAAGTTCTCGTTAGGTGCAAAGCTGTAGCTGCCATCACCATTATCAGTAAGCACACCGTCAGCGCCTGTGTATGTCACGCTTTCAACCGCTAGTGTGTCACCTTCAACATCCGTAGCACCCGTTAGTAGGTCTTCATCTGTAAAGTTAAGAACACCATCCTCACCAATGGTGAATGTTTGGTCTTGTGGCTCTGGCGCGTCATTGACTGGTGTTACCGTCAAGTCTAAGCCCGCTGCCACCATATCCTCTCCATCGGTGACATCGTAACTAAATTCGATATTACCGTTGA
This sequence comes from Vibrio sp. 070316B, assembly GCF_013114115.1. Lineage (NCBI taxonomy): Bacteria > Pseudomonadati > Pseudomonadota > Gammaproteobacteria > Vibrionales > Vibrionaceae > Vibrio > Vibrio sp. 070316B. Next base: position 37,263 of record NZ_VTYC01000028.1, read on the forward strand.
AGTTTTCACTTGGTGTAATGGTGAAACTGCCATCGTCGTTCATTTCGACGGTCGCATTTTCATCATTGGTGGTTAAGTTGATTGCGGATAGATCATCACCATCAATATCGACAGCGTGTTCTATTAGTTGCTCTTGCGTTAACGTGATGCTGTTGTCTTCTGCTGTGACTGCGCTGATATCACCTTCTACCTCTGGTGCATCATTCGCAGGCGAGATGTGAATCGTCACATCTTGCGTCGCCGTTGCGGTTGTACCGGTATCAACATCTGTTGATGTCGCATTAACTGTCAACACCACATCGCCATTGAAATCACCTGAAGGAATAAACTCTAACCCTGCAAGTTCTTCTGGCTGTAGAGACCATGTGCCATCGCCGTTGTCGGTACCTGCAGAAAGTGAACTTCCCTCTGGTACATCTTCAATCAAGATAGCGAGATTTTCTGAACCATCGGTATCCGTTAATGCAGCATCAATATCCAGTGGAACTGGTGTGTCTTCGGTACCAATGATTTGGTAATCCGCGTCAGACACTGATATTTCGATGTTGTCGATACCAAACGACTCGTCATTGACGCTTTGATTCAAGGTTGAACCAAAGCCAAGTTCAAGTTGGCCGTCTTCAACCGGCACCGTTAGGTTGATTTGGTGTGCTTGGTCATTCCATCCACTGAAGCCCTCACCTTGCGACACACCATGAACCACTTCGCCGACTTCGTTACCTTCTGAGTCGTAAAGCGTTGTTGTGCCATCTTGCGTACGGAACGCAGAATTATCTAATGTAGTTAGCTCTTCGCCACCAACAAAGATTTGGAAGGACTCACCATCCCAAGAGTCGATTTCGTAGAAGCTAAACGAGATATTAACTTCGCTCACATCACTTGGAATGTCGTAGGTTTTGCTGACGGCTTCATCGCCGCCTGTGCCACCGATACGACCCAACATGTCACCCGATTCGAAGCCTTGTGAGCTTTCTGTGCCCGTGTTCCAACCATTCGAGCCAGACTCGAAGTTATCGGTAGCAATCACCAAGTCAGACACAATCGACAGCTCTGGCATATCAACCACAGATTGAACATCAATCGTCGCTTCTGCAGGTACCGTTGCCGTACCGTCATTAACATCAAACGTCACATTCACATTGCCATCGAAGTTTTCATTCGGTGCAAATGTGTAGGTGCCGTCACCGTTGTCCACCAATGAACCGCTATCTGAAGCCACATTTTCGACCGACAAGTTGTCGCCATCAATATCACCTGCATTTTGCAGTAGCTGCTCTTCAGTGAAGGTGAAGCTGGTGTCTTCTTGAGTCACAAATTGTGGCTCGCCGACGGTTGGTAGGTCGTTGACTGGGTTAACCGTTAGATCAGCCGTCGCTTGAATCGTCGCATCACCATCTGTAATGTCGAAGTTCAAATCAATGTCGCCATTGAAGTCAGCATCTGGCGTGATAGTGAAGCTACCGTCGTCGTTTACTGTTACTGTCGCATTGCCGTCAACGGTTAGGTTAGATGCCGATAAGTCGTCACCATCAACGTCACCCGCTTGAGCAAGTAACTGCTCTTGGCTTAGATTAATCGAGCCATCTTCATCCACGCTGTACGCCAACTCACCCGATACCGGAGCATCGTTCACAGGCAGAACATCAATGCTTGCAGTGGTGGTTGCAGTAGCGCCATCTTCATCAGTCACGACTACGTCAAGGCTGACATCGCCGTCGAAGTTAGCGTTCGGAGCGAAGCTGAATGTGCCATCTCCATTATCAGTAAAGATACCGTCTGAACCCGTGTAGTTAACGCTATCAATAGCTACTTCACCTTCGATATCTGAAGCATTAGCCAACAGTTGTTCAGAACTGATGGTGATGACTTCATCTTCATTCACTGAGTAGCTAGTAGAGCCAGCGATTGGCGGATCATTAACTTCAAGAACCGTAATTCCAGCGGTAGTCGCCTCGGTTGCACCATCTTCGTCTGTCACCACAACATCAAGGTTAACTTCGCCGTTGAAGTTCTCATTTGGCGAGAAGGTGTAAGTGCCATCACCGTTGTCTTCAAATACGCCGTCAGCACCACTGTAAGTCACGCTATCAATCGCCACTTCCCCTTCAATATCTGAAGAGTTTGCAAGCAACTGCTCGTTACTGATGGTGATTGAGTTGTCTTCATGAACGGTGTAAGACGTGCTGCCTGCAACTGGCGGATCGTTCTCCGGTGTCACGCTTACATCAATGTTGGCCTGAACTGTATCTGTGCCGTCTGACACATCAAAGCTGAAGTTTACGTCACCATTGAAGTTCTCGTTTGGCGCGAAGCTGTATGTGCCGTCACCATTATCGGTAAGCACACCGTCAGCGCCCGTGTAGTTTACACCTTCGACTGATAGGTCATCCCCATCGATATCGGTAGCACCTGTTAGCAGGTCTTCATCAGTGAAGTCCAAGGTGCCGTCTTCGCCAATGCTGAAGGTTTGATCTTGTGGCTGTGGCAGGTCATTAACAGGGTTAACCGTTAAGTCAGCCGTAGCGACTAATGTGTCTGTACCATCGTTAATGTCGAACGTTAGGTCAATATCGCCGTTAAAGTTAGCATCCGGTGTAATGGTGAAGCTACCGTCATCATTAGCAGTAACCGTAGCATCGCCATCAACCACTAGGTTAGATGCGGTCAACGCGTCGCCTTCAACATCACTCGCTTGAGAAAGAAGTTGCTCTTGGCTCAAAGTAATAGAGCCATCTTCCTCAACGCTGTATGCCAAATCTCCCGATACCGGTACATCATTTATAGGTAATACATCTACCGTAATGTAAGTATCAACTTGAACACCATCTTCATCCTGAATGGTTACATCCAACTGCACTTGACCGTTGAAGTTTTCATTCGGTGCAAAGCTACAAGTGCCATCACCATTGATTGAAAAGATGCCATCTGGACCATCGTAGTTGATCTCAACAAGCTCAACATCGCCTTCAATATCTGACGCGTTCAACAACACTTGAGATTCGCTAAATGTCAGTACTGAGTCTTCATCAATTGTGTAAGACGTTGGGCCTGCAACCGGAGGATCGTTCACCTCTAGAACCGTAATTCCGGCTGTGGTTGCTTCAGTGGCACCATCTTCATCGGTGACAACAACATCAAGGCTGACTTCACCGTTAAAGTTCTCGTTCGGAGAGAAGGTGTACGTACCGTCACCATTGATTTCAAGTACACCATCACTGCCGCTGTACGTAACGCTATCAATCGCCACTTCCCCTTCGATATCCGACGAGTTCGCAAGCAATTGTTCGTTGCTGATCGTGATGGAGTTATCTTCATGAACGGTGTAAGACGTGCTGCCAGCAACTGGAGGATCATTCTCAGGTGTTACGCTTACATCAACGTTAGCAGTAACCGTGTCTGTGCCATCGGACACATCAAACGTAAAGTTAACATCACCGTTGAAGTTCTCATTCGGCGCAAAGCTGTATGTACCGTCACCGTTATCAGTTAATACACCATCTGCGCCAGTGTATGTGACGCCTTCAACACTCAGGTCATCCCCTTCAATGTCCGTCGCACCTGTTAGTAGGTCTTGATCAGTGAAGGTTAATACACCATCTTCGTTTACTGTGAAGGCTTGATCTTGCGCGTCAGGACCGTCATTCACTGGTGAAACAGTCAGTTCTAGGTTAGTTGAAACAACATCATCACCATCAGATACGTCGAAGGTAAAGCTTACATCACCGTTGAAGTCAGCATCTGGTGTCAATGTGTATGTGCCATCACCGTTATCTGTAATAGTCACACTGTCATCGTCAGTTGCTAAGTTCAGCGCTGTTAACTGGTCGCCATCTAAATCGCGAGCGTTGGCTAACAGGTCTTCTTGAGTGATGATGATTGAGCCATCTTCTTCTACTGTTGCTGCAACAGGCAGTGCTTCAGGAGCATGTTCAATATGTGCACCTGTCGCATTGATGTGAATGGTTTGAGATACCGTCTCAGAGTCACCGTTTGATAGCTCGGTTGCGGTTGCTGTTACGTTGATTTCAATTTGTTCATTGAAATCTTCTGGCAGTTGAATCTGCAGCTCTTGTGCAATAGCTGTTGTTGGTATATCAACTGAGCCATCAGGACCAACGGTAATTTCACCGCTATAGATTTGGCTGTTCACCTCACCGACATCAATGGTGAAGTTGAAGTCGGTAAAGTCAGCGTCACCGCCGCCATAAAGATCTTCAAACCCATAAACCAGTTCGCCGTCTTCATTAACCGTGGTTCGTGTATGCTCGATACCATCTTGGTTTAGTTGAGCGCTTGAACCACCGTGGAAGATCGCGTCTCCATTCTGACCTTGAACAACTGTCTCAGAGCCGTCAGCACCTACGAATACTAGCTGAGGATCAACCGTATCCATGGTAGCTGGCGAGCCGTCTGCAGCGCGGAATTCATATTGACCGTCCTGCATTGCATCAAAGTTATTCGTCTGATGTCCATTTGGAATCAAGAACAGGTTGAAGCTTTCACCTTCTTCAATTTGGAAGCTGAATTGATCTTGCCCAGAGACTAGGTCACCACCGCCGCCAACTTGTGATGCATTCTCATACACCACTTCAACGCCTGTAATGTTGCCGTCTTCATCAACTTTGTAGTAACCGGCCGCATTTTGGAAACCGGCTGTTTCACCTTCAAACGTTACTGTAATTTCTGTGTCGTTGTAACTTGTGATGCCGTTTTCTTGGTCATTCAGAACGCCTTCGTTATCGTATTGAATAACCGAGCCTTCTGGCACACCATCAACCGTAACCGTGAGTGTTTCTGATAAATCTTGGTCGACAAGCGCAGCGCCAATATTCAGTTCAACAATACCGCCTGGCTCAACCAGAATCGCTTGGTCATCAACGTTAACGCCATCACCATCGGTAATCACAAGATCCGGCGCATCTGCGACTGCTTCAATATTCACGTACAGATCTTGCTCTACCTCATCAGTACCATCAGTCACTGTGAAGCTGAACTGTAAGTCACCGCTAAAGTGCTCTTCAGGAACAAAGCTGAACGTGCCATCACCATTGTCGGTAACCGTTCCTTCATCACCAGAGTAGTTGATGCTGGTAACACTTAGGTCGTCGCCATCAATATCAATCGCACCACTCAATAGATCTTCTTGAGTGAACAGGATGCTGCCATCCTCTTCGATGTGGTACATGCCTGGAGCAACAATTGGAATGTCATTCACCGGATTCACGGTCAATGTCATGTCATTAGAAGTACTTAGCTCACCATCGCTCACCTCATAAGTGAATGCGATATCACCGTTAAAGTTCTCCGAAGGTGTCACCGTGTAAGAGCCATCGCCATTATCTACAATGCTTGCATTTGGATCGTTAGTTTCCAATGAACTTGCAAACAGCTCGTCGCCATCTTGATCGGTCGCATTTTCTAGTAGCATCTCTTGAGTCACTAGAATTGAACCATCTTCGTCGACATTGGCAACCATTGGCGTTGCTTCTGGCGCGTCATTGACGAATTCAACTTTTAAGTCGATGTTTGCTGCAACTACATCCGTGCCATCGCTCACATCAAACGCTAAATCAACATTACCGAAGAAGCCCTGCTCTGGCGTCAATGTATATGTACCGTCGCCGTTATCGGTGACTTCAACTGTGTCGCTGGTGCTTGTAACATTCACAACAGACAGCTCATCGCCTTCGACATCGGTTGCTTGTGCTAATAGCTCAGCTTCAGTAATCGTAATCGCTTGACCATCTTCCGTCGTGAAAGACATATCCGGTACGTCTGGAGCGTCGTTGATTGGGTTAACGGTTAGGTTGAGGTCTGCTGCGACTGTTTCAATTGCATCGGTCACATCGTAGGTAAACTCAATCTCACCAAAGAAGTCTTCGCTTGGTGTGATCGTGAAGCTGCTGTCTGCGTTTTCCACGATGACAGCGTTTGGATCGTTCGTTGAAAGATTGACGGCTTCTAGGTTATCGCCATCCACATCGGTCGCGTTCGCCAATAGGTCTTCTTGAGTGATGGTAATTGCGCCATCTTCATCAACCGCCGCTTCAATCGGACCACTTACCTCTGGGCCTTCATTGACAATTTCAACGTCGACTCTTGCTGTACTTGGTGCGCTTGCTTGCCCGTCACTGATATCGAAAGTCAGATTCACTTCACCATAGAAGTCTTCTGCTGGCTCGAAGGTGAATGTATTGTCGCCGTTATCGGTCAACGTACCTTGAGTTTGATCGACCAGTAACAGGTTCTCTACATGTAGGATATCGCCATCAACGTCCGTTGCGCCAGATAGCAGGTCTTTCGCCTCAATGACGATAGTGCCGTTTTCAAGCATTTGGGTGTGTAGCGGTTCACCTGGAACTGGGACATCGTTAACAGGCACAACCGTTAGGTCTAGGTGTGTTGCCACTTCATCGGTACCATCGAACACCTTGTAGTCGATGTCGATTTCACCATTGAAGTTTTCATTCGGCATGAAGGTAAATGTACCATCGCCATTGTCGACTAAGTCACCATCATCACCACCATAAGTGATGTCAGAAATAGACAGCGTATCGCCCTCTACATCTGTAGTATTCACCAATAAATCATCAGCGCTGAACGTGACTCCTTGGTCTTCATCCGTCGATAGAACAATTGGCCCAGAAACGATTGGCGCATCATTCACCGACTCGAAGTTGATGTTTATGATGTTGTCGTCAGTTAGCTCACCATCACTAACTTGGTAACCTAGCTCGATTTCACCGTGGAAGTTTTCATCCGGTGTTACCGTCCAAGTGCCATCGCCATTATCAGTCAGCGTCGCGTGCTCTGAGTTTTCACCCACCAGCTCAAGATTTTGAATATCAAGATCATCGCCATCAATGTCTGATGCTTGAGCTAGCAGTTGTTCTTCAGTAATCACAACAGAAGCAAACTGAGCTGAACCTTCAGTATCGATAGTGATATTAGGAAGATCAGCCGTTAGCTCGATTTCGTTGTCACCCGCATGGATATTCAGCTCTACGGTTTCAGTGATTTCTGAGCCATCTACACCAATCGATGTAAACACAGCTTCATCATTACAAGTTTGTGACACTGTCATGTTTTGAACAACATAAGTACCATTGCCTTGCACTGTACCCAGTTCAAAGTAAGAGACAGGTTGGTCAACGGTTAATGTGTAGTCGGTCTCGAACGTACCACGATCTTCTTTGTGGTAAGTCATCGAGTCGATCATGTCTCCGTCTTCATTGAAGGCGCGAATTTCTACTTCTGTAAAGTGACGCGACTCTTCCATGAACCAACCACCCAAACCATCTAGGTGGAAGCTAATTTCGTTGATGTCTTGGCCTTCAACAGAAATGGTCAGTTTCTCATCACCACTCAGACCTTGGCGGTCGGTATCACCGATACCGTGGCCAATATGAGTATTACCATTCCATGCACCCAGCGGATCATCGTTACTTTGAACCGTAACCGTTAAGTCACCATCCGAGAATTCACGAGTATATGGGTCAACTTCTGTTCCCCAGTCATCCACGCTCGCATTATCATCGAAGGTACCAATTTGTGTTGTATGAGTGCCGTTTGCTAAAGCATCTTCACTTGGCACGAAACGTACTTCCGTGTCAGCCGGTACTTCTTGACCAACTTCCAGTACTACCCACTCATTATCAAGATTAGCTTCAATAATGCCGTTTTCTGGTGCTTGATCTAGACGTAATGCAGGCTCTTCACGAAGCGTTAAACCAACTGTTTGATCTTCTTGTGCTTGGATGAAGATCTCTTCACCCGCTTCTGGCGCGTCATTTACAGGATTAACGGTTAAATCCAGTGTGGTCAGGACTTCATTTTCACCATCGCTGATGCTGTATGTGAAATCTAACTCGCCATTGAAGTTCTCGGTGTGCGTAATAGTGAAAGAACCATCGTCATTTGCAACGATAGTCGCGTCAGGGTCATTGGTTTGCAGGTTAGACGCCGTTAGATCATCACCTTCAACGTCCGTTGCGTTCGCTAGCAACTGCTCTTGAGTAATAGTGATTGCGTTGTCTTCATCGACTTCAGCTTGAATGCCTGACGTCTCAGGACCGTCATTCACAGCAATAACATCGATACCCGCAGTGGTTGTGGCAGTAGCACCATCTTCGTCAACGACAACAACATCAAGTGAGATATCACCGTCGAAATTTTCGTTTGGCGTAAAGGTAAATGTGCCATTACCGTTATCAACGAATGTGCCATCATCACCGCCATAACTCACACTTGATAGTGAAACATCGCCTTCAACATCTGACGAATTCGCCAGTAGCTGTTCAGCACTGATAGTGATTTGACCATCTTCTTGAACAGTGTAAGCCGTTGAACCTGCAACAGGTGGATCATTCTCAGGTGTCACGCTCACGTCAATAACAGCAGCCGTCGATCCGGTACCATCAGAAACATCGAATGAGAATTGAACATCACCATTGAAGTTCTCGTTTGGTGCAAAGCTGTAAGTACCGTCACCGTTGTCACTCAGAACACCGTCTGCACCTGTGTAAAGTACATTTTCAATCGACAGTTCATCACCATCAACATCCGATGCGCCAGCAAGTAAGTCCTCGTCCGTAAACAGTAATGTGCCATCTTCTTCAATGGTGAATTGTTGGTCTTGCGCTTGTGGCAAGTCGTTCAGTGGATTGACAGTGATATCGAGACCAACTTGAACCTCACCACCATCGTTATCAATGATATCGAAGCTTAGGTCTAGGTCGCCGTTGTAATCAGCGTCAGGAGTAATGGTATAGCTACCATCCTCGTTTTGCTGGATAGTCGCGTTTTCATCCGTCGATAAGTTTATCGCTTCAAGATTATCGCTATCAATATCGCCTGCTCGCGCTAGCAATTGATCTTGTGTCAGCGTAATTGAACTGTCTTCGTTGATGGTGTAAGCCAAGTCACCGGATACTGGTGGATCGTTAATTGGCAGTACATCAACGTTGATGTGCGTTTCAACGGTAGCGCCACTTTCATCTTGAATCGTAACATCAAGTTGAACCTGACCATTGAAGTTTTCATTTGGTGCGAAGCTACATGTGCCATCACCATTGACAGTGAATATACCGTCTGACCCGTCGTAGTTGATACCGACAAGCTCAACGTCACCTTCAACGTCTGAAGCATTCACAAGGATCTGAGATTCACTGAACGTTAGAACAGAATCTTCATCAATGGTGTAAGACGTTGGACCCGCAACTGGTGGATCATTCACTTCTAGAACGGTAATGCCAGCTGTGGTTTCATCAATTGCACCCTCTTCATCTGCAACAATCACATCAAGGCTGATATCACCGCTGAAGTTTTCATTAGGAAGGAAGGTGTAACTGCCGTCGCCGTTATCTTGGAACACACCATCGGTGCCACTGTAGGTCACAGTATCAACCGACACCGCACCTTCAACGTCCGAAGAGTTTGCTAACAATTGCTCATCAGAAATGGTGATCGCATTGTCTTCATTAACCATGTACGAGGTTGAACCAGCGACAGGCGGATCATTCTCAGGAGTGACACTGACATCGATATTTGCGCTAACGGTTTCGGTGCCATCAGATACATCGAAGCTGAAGTTCACATCACCATTAAAGTTTTCGTTTGGTGCGAAAGTATAAGTACCGTCACCGTGGTCGGTAAGTACACCATCACCACCTGTGTAGCTGATGCCTTCTACTGTGAGGTCATCGCCATCCACATCAGTTGCGCCAGACAGTAAGTCTGCATCTGTGAATTGCAGGGTACCGTCTTCTTCAATACTAAATTGTTGATCTTGAGGAACCGGTAGGTCGTTAACTGGATTAACAGTCAAATCCGCTGTGGCTTGAACGGTATCTGTGCCATCAGTGATATTGAATTGGATATCAATGTCACCGTTAAAGTTCGCGTCAGGAACAATTGTGAAGCTGCCATCATCATTGGCCGTTACCGTTGCGTTACCATCAACCGTTAGGTCACTCGCCGTTAGGTCATCGCCATCTACGTCAGATGCTTGAGACAGTAATTGTTCCTGACTCAAGGTGATTGAGCCATCTTCGTTTACGTTATATGCCAAATCACCTGACACCGGAGCATCATTAATTGGCAATACGTCTACATTAATAACGGTTTCGACTTCTGCACCGTCTTCATCTCGTATAGTGACATCAAGTTGAACTTGACCATTGAAGTTCTCATTTGGTGCAAAGCTGCAAGTGCCGTCGCCATTTACAGAGAAGATACCATCTGGGCCGTCGTAGCTAATGCCAACAAGCTCGACATCGCCTTCCACATCCGAAGCGTTCAGTAGTACTTGTGATTCACTGAATGTTAGAACTGAATCTTCATCAATCGTGTACGACGTTGGACCAGCTACAGGTGGATCATTTACTTCTAGAACGGTGATCCCAGCCGTTGTTGCATCGGTTGCGCCGTCTTCATCGGCAACCACAACATCAAGTGCAATCTCACCGCTAAAGTTCTCGTTTGGAGAGAAGGTATACGTGCCGTTACCATTAATTTCAAGGACACCGTCACCACCAGAGTAAGTAACACTATCTATCGATACATCGCCTTCAATATCTGAAGATGTTGCCAACAGCTGCGCATCAGAGATAGTAATCGAGTTATCTTCGTTAACCGTGTATGACGTAGACCCTGCCACAGGCGGATCGTTTTCAGGAGTCACGGTAACATCAATGTTCGCTGATACCGTATCGGTACCATCCGATACATCGAAGCTGAAGCTCACATCGCCATTGAAGTTCTCATTTGGCGCAAAGCTATAAGAGCCATCACCATTATCGGTCAGTACGCCATCAGTGCCTTCATAAGAGATCCCTTCAACAGTTAAGTTATCTCCCTCAACATCAGTTGCACCGTTTAGTAGGTCTGCATCGGTAAAGACAAGTGTACCGTCTTCTTCTACGCTGAATTGTTGGTCTTGAGGCACTGGCAGATCGTTAACTGGGTTAACTGTTAGGTCGGCAGACGCTTGAACGGTGTTGGTGCCATCAGATATATCAAAGCTGATGTCGATGTCACCGTTAAAGTTCTCATCCGGTGTGATGGTGAAGCTGCCGTCATCATTCTGAACAACTGTTGCATCCCCATCAACCGTTAGGCTGATAGCAGTTAGATCATCCCCCTCTACGTCAGAAGCTTGGGATAGCAGCTGTTCTTGGCTTAAACGAATCGAACCGTCTTCATCAATTGAGTATGCTAGGTCGCCTGATACTGGCGAATCATCGACAGCTGTTACGCTGACATCGATGTTGGCAGACACTGTGTCTGTGCCATCCGACACATCAAAGCTAAAGTTGACGTCACCATTGAAGTTCTCGTTCGGTGCAAAGGTGTATGTACCATTACCATTGTCAGTAAGAATACCGTCGCCGCCATCGTAGGTCACACCTTCAACAGTAAGGTTGTCGCCTTCAATATCCGTCGCACCTGCTAGTAGGTCTGCATCAGTGAAGATAAGTGTGCCATCTTCTTCGATCTCGAACGTTTTATCTTCGGGAACTGGCGCATCATTTATTGGACGAACCGTTAGATCAATTGCGCTGCTAATGGTTTCTTGGCCATCACTGATATCAAATGTTAGGTCAAGCTCACCGTTGAAATCTGCGAAAGGAACAACGGTAAAAGTACCATCACCATTATCCTGAACGGTAGCATCAGCACCAACTTGAACGTTTGATGCAACTAGGTCATCTCCATCGACATCACTTGCGTATTCGAGTAGTTGTTCTTGAGTGAACGTTATGGAGCCATCTTCATCCATGATGTAAGCAAGATCTTGCTCTACTTCTGGTGCGTCATTCTCACCTTCTACTTTGATTTTGAAGGTTTCGCTTACCGTTTCTGAATCAAAGTCGTCTTCAACTTCACTAATGGTCTCTTCATCTGAAGCTTGAACATCAACAGCAAACGTTTCTTCTACTGTCTGTGAATCAAGGCCGTCATCAACTGGTTGTTCTGGTGCTTCGGATGAATCTGCACTTGGTGATGCTGATGTTCTCGCTGCCTGCCCCTGCTCTTCATTACCTTCTGCAGTTGCACCGCCATCTGAAGCTTCATTGCTTTCACCACCTACAGCTTGAGCTCCAGCACCAGAACCGCCACCACTACCCGCCGCTTCTCCAGCCCCCGCATCAGAAGCTGCGCCGCCAACCACATTCGACTGTGCATCATCAGAATCGCTGCCACCTTCAGGCGTTTCTTCTTGAACAGCACCACCGGAAGCTGAAGCCTCTTCTTCGTTACCAGCGCCACTTGGGTTATCTGCTAGAGCTTGGTTAACTTCGTCAGCTACATCCGTGTTTTCAGCACCAGTCGCTATTGTTGACGCGATCGTATTCTGTTGATTCTGTTGGTTCTGCTGCTGAGAGGGAGTACCAGCATCATTCGTGTCCGTTTGTTCGACAGCATCATTGAGATCTTCGTTTTGGTTATTTTGGTTATTTTCGCCTGCCATTACAGCCTCCGTTGCTACTAGCTAACTGATCGTTTACAGGCATTAAAGGACACCATTTCGGAAAACCAAATTTTTATACAACATTTTTCATAATTTTATTTTTACAAATAAAGATACAAAAAAAATTTGAAATCCTCCTTTAAAGATCCTTAGTTATTGTCATTAAAGCAATTAAGGCAGTGGAATGATGATAGACATGACAGATTTGTTGCGTTCAATCGACAACAACCACAAAGGTCTTCAATTGCTGTTGGGAGATTTTTACAAGGACTTTTCTGGCGCAGCAGCAAACATCGAGCAGCTTCATAAAGGTCATCGTTTCGATGAGCTTAACCACTACTCGAGAAAGTTGAAGACAATCTTAGCCCTGCTATGCGACCAAGATTTACCGCCTAAGATGGCGAAGCTGGAACATTTAAGTAAACACGAATTCCCTGCTCCGGAAGAACTTATAAAGGATATAAAAGCTGAATTGCTAAACGTTAATCGACAAATAAATCATTTGTTAGAGCTAGAAGCCGTCCCAGATGACAAGGTATCGAGGTAGGTCATGAGCAATAATCAAATTGAGCATCACCTTAGAAAGGCCCTTGTTTCTAATACAGAAGCCACTAAGGTCACAGCAGACGACACAATAGTGCTAGCAAGTGCAATGACTAGTGTTCACAAAACACTGCTTATTATATTCATGCTGGCACTGATTGCAGTTGCTGTGGCATCGCAAGCACGCATAGACATTGTGGTTTCTGTTCGTGGTGAACTGCTTTTGGAATCTGATGTAGAAAAAGTTCAACACCTAGAAGGTGGGATTCTAGAAGAGTTGCTCGTAAGAAAAGGTGAAGTCGTTTATGAAGGGCAACCCATCGCGAGAATACGTTCACTCGACCGCAATACTCAGCTCGATACGGTGAACACAGAGATAATCCAACTTGAACTAGACAAGATTCGTTACGAAAGCTTGCGCGATATGGTGGAGCCCGACTTCACCGCTTTCATTGAGCAGTATCCTGAACAAGTGCAAACCAACATGAACACTTGGCGACAAGAGTTCTCTAAAAATCGCTCAAATGAAGAGCTCATCACTCATGATATAAAGCACAAAAACTCCCTTATCAGCTCCATGCTAAAGCGCCGTAAAAGTTCAGAGAATCAACTTTCTTTGATTCGTAAACAGCTCAATATCAAAAACACCCTCTATAAAGAAGAAATGGCTTCTTACGTAGATGTTCTCAATATGCAGGTTCAAGAGTCCAATATGGTGCGTGAAATAGAGAATCTGGATGAGTCGGTAATGAACGAGCGATTCCAACTCGACAAACTAGAAAAGCAACATCGTGATTTAGTTGAGAATCGAAATTCAGAGTATCAAGCACAAATCATTCAAGCGAACAAAGATCTCAAGCTGAAACGAATCCTACAACCTCAGCACTCAGACAAAGTTGACCGCCTAGTCGTTTATTCACCAGTTGATGGCGTGGTCGATAAATTGCACTTTAACTTCCGCTCGGCGGTTATTCCTCCGGGCGAAAGTATCGCTGATATCGCACCGATCAATAACTCCCTTCACGGCGAAGCAAAAATCCCTCGTAAAGACATGGGGTTTGTAGAGATCGGCCAAGCAGTGAAAGTGAAAATGGATACGTATAACTTTGCCAAGTATGGCTTTGTAGAGGGGACCATTGCCTCTATCAGTCGATCGTCTTACGAAGAGGAAGACGCTGAGTTCTATTTGGCAGAGATTGAAATAAGCCAAAATTTTCTAGAGCGAGGAGGCACACAATACAAACTATCCCCTTATATGGAATTTACTGCCGATGTCAAAACAGGCTCACGCCGAGTCATCGAATATGCAGCCAAGCCTGTAATGTCAGCCATCGAAGATGCATTCGATGAGAGGTAGTGAATGAGCGGAAAGCCATCATACAATATATCGGTCCCAGCGCTGCGCCTAAGCATACTCTTTAGTGTGGTATTAGCTGCGCTTGCCTTTTATTTGTATTTCTCTTGGTCAAAGGTTGACTCGGTATCACAAGTACAAAATGCCCCACTCCTTACTAAAGCCCAAGAGCTGAACCAAACCATTGAATTAGGCATACAAACCTTACAGCGCTGCTTAAAGGCAGATAACTGTAGCGAGAGTGATTTAAGCCTATCCAACCTGAAGAGTGAGATTGACGAGTTTCGTTCTTTGGCTTCTCTGAATAAAACTGAATTTAGTTTGGTTGGTGCGACCGAATATACACAACTTGAATTGGCGATTAACCGCTTTTCTGACAGCCCAAAAGCTCGTAATGACGTACTCGACTTGTACCTTTCACTGACTAACAACTACCTACAGATGGACGATAACTATCGCACCATGTTTAACAACCATGCAAGTGACCTAATGGCTGAGAAAAATGGGTTTTTCGTGTGGTTATTCATGGTGGTAGCTGTTTTGGCTGTAATTAGCGTGTTGTCCAATTTAGTGGCGATATTTAAGCTTAAAAAATCCAGCACAAATGAACGAGTCATAGACTATGAATTTGATGCGCTATACCAGGAGTTAAAGCAGCTAGATTTACAAAGACTTGAAGAGCTTCTCAACGAAGTGAGCATCAACCCTAAACAGCGACAAATATACTCTCACCTCAAGTTGATCTTCAGCAAATTGGAAGATCAAAAACGCAATAACGACCTCTATAAACAGCTGTATGCGCTCATCGGTTATGAAATCCGCGGTATTACCAACACCATCAACGGCGGTGTCCAATACCTGGTTCAAGAAACGAATGAAAGTGGCGTGTTAATGGCGAAAGACATTACCTCAGCTTCCAATACCCTTTCTGAGCTGGCTGAAAACTACAACCGTCTGATCTCTCAAGGGACAGAAAGTAAATCGAAAGAGTTTTCGCTATTGAATGTACTGTCTGAGTTGATGATACATATCAGCGCAAAAGTACAACGTAATGAGGGGCAGCTCGACTGCTTCATTTCCGACAATTTACCCAATCGCGTTGAAGGTCAATCCACCAGCTTGTTCTGGATTCTGTTTCTACAGCTTTCAAACGCCATTCAACTTAAATCAAACAAGAAGTTATTCGTGACCATTGAATCTGGCGCAGCATCCGATATGGAAAACACGCGCGTCACGATTAACCTCAACTTTCTCTCTACCCTTGATGTATCGGTGGCAAAGTTAAACAAACTCCACTGGAGTGCTCATAAAGACCACACAACCAACACCGATGACTTGGCTAAGAGCGTGCTAAAAGACTATGGCTATTATGAAAGCCATTGGTTCCAATCTGGAGCACAAGAGCGCTTTCAGATTGAACTAGATCTCAAAGCAAAAAACTTCCATACAGAGAAAACTCGCTTCGATGGCAAGCGCTTATTGCTATGTGCTAACACTCAAGTTCGTATTGATGTGATGAAAAAGATGCTCGTAAATTTAGGACTAGATATCACCGAAGTTCGCACTGCAAACGAACTGTTCTCAGCAGCTAAAACCTTTGGTGACTATGACGCAATTATGCTGACTGACACCTTTGAACCTAACAAGCTACCGTCATTGAGCAAAACGGTGAAATCTCAACTCAAGAACCACCCGAACACCAAGCTACTACTGTCTGTCACGAATACTCAACATGCACAAGAGTGTCACAGTTTTGTCGACAAGATCATCAACTCTCCTGCTATTCCGTATGAATTCATTCCGAACCTACTTGCCATCATGGAAGCAGAAGCCTCGGAAGAACAGATGGAAAACAGCTCATTCCTAATCGTGGAAGATGATCGAGTTCAGCAAATTCTTCTCAAACGAATTCTAACAAAACAAGAATACGAACCGGATACGGTTGGCGATGGTGCCGATGCGGTTAAGCACTTCATGGACAAGCGTTCTGACATCATCTTCATGGACTGCATTATGCCGGGCATGGGTGGCATTGAAGCAACCAAACGCATTCGTCAATTTGAACAAGAAAACGAGAAAAACCCTTGTACCATCATTGGTGCAACCGCATTGACCAGCAGTAATGAACATCAAGCGTGTATAGAAGCAGGGATGGATTACGTGATCAGCAAACCTTACAAGAGCGATGAAATCATCAAGGTGATCAACAAGTATGTGGCGGTACAAAAGCTTAACTAGCAGCATTATTGCTGCACTTGCAATCAGCACGACTCCTTCGGCAATGGCAACTACCCTGCTTGAGGCGGTAGAGCTCGGCCTGCAAAACAGTCTATCCCTAAGAGCCAGCGACAAAGGCGTAGAAGAAAACGAATACAATATTGGTATTAGTCGTTCTAAGTTTCTCCCTTCGTTAAACGGTGCCGCCGATACCACATGGAATGAAAACGAGACCTTGTTATCGGGAGCTCCTGATGAAACCTCTAGCTATAACTCTAACAGCTATAGCCTTTCCCTTTCTCAATCGATATTTAACCTTGGTGACATTTTCAAATACGGCACCGCAAAGCTCGACTTCAATATCGAAGAAATTAAGCACGAAAACAAAATTCAAAGCACCATTTCAGAAATCGGGTCTCAGTATTTTGAATACCTAAAAAACAATGCGCAAATCAAAGCGACCCTAGTTGAACTTAAATCATCTGAAACGCGAGAGCATCAAATGCGACGTAACGTAGAGCTAGGCAACACCGCAGCCAGTGAGCTGTATGAGGTTATTGCACAAAAAGAAGGAGTCGCTAACCGATTAAGAACGCTCCAAAAAGACCGACGCGTTATTCTTAACGGGTTATCGATTCAGATTCAGTACCCTATTACTCCGTCACAAGACATCTACGAAAGTGTTCCACTAAAAGAGATAAGTGAGACAGAACAACGCTCAATTATGGACCAAGCGCTAAAACTCAATAACGATCTACTGGTCGCTAAGAAAAACGTCGAACGAAGCCGTCGTAGCTTAAAAGAGAGTGGGTCCAACTTTTTACCAACCGTTTCTCTTTCAGCCAGTTACCGCCATGACGATGCCAATAACTACGACAAAACAGACATCACTGCCACTGGTGAAAGTAACTCAACCAGTGTTGGACTAAACCTAGCCGTACCTATCCTATCGGGTGGCTCGGACTACTATGGTTATCAAAAATCATCGACGGCCATCGAGCGCACAGAGTTGCTTTATCAAGACTCGCTCTACACCACTCGTAATAGCGTGAACACATCAGTTCTTAACATTAACGACTTTTCTCAGTCGATCAGCAGTTATGAAAACATCATTCGTGCCAACTATGCCTCTTACAAAGGGATTCAACGCGCATATCAACTAGGCACGCGTACTATCACCGATTTACTCGCCGCAGAAAGCAAACTGTTTAGTGCGTTGCGAGACTACGAAAGTGCACGTTACGACTACATCATTGAGACGATCAAGCTTGAACAAATTAAAGGCGTACTGTCGATTCAGTCTATTGAGAGCATTATGCAATTAATGAGCGACATCGAAGGACGTGATAACCAAGATTTAGTGCCGAAACACCTTCTCTCAACCGAGTCGCTAAAGAAAGGAGGTCGCAATGCAAACTGAGCAGTTTTCTCAGAAAATCAATATGGCTGATAAGTGCTATCTCACTTTCTCTACCATTATCTCAACACTATTTGGTTTGGTACTGCCCTTCTCGATTCTGATCATTTTTGACCGAGTATTGCCGAACCAAGCACAAGACACCCTTTTCTTGCTGTTCGCGATCATTTTGATTTCGATATTCCTCGACTACCACCTAAAAAATCAGGAGGAGAAAATTTCCTCCGTCATCATGAGGCAGTTTGAGACAAACCTAACCAACAAGGTATTCCAATCCATCTGTTTAGCTGAAATATCAAAATTTCGTCGTCTAGAGCCAGGGGAATATCTCGAACGCATCGCCACTATCCCCGAACTAAAAACCTTCTTTGGCGGGGAATCGGTTAGAGCGCTCATCAACCTTGCAGTAAGTGTACTGACCATTCTTATCATAGGATTAATCAACATATGGGCAGGTATCACCCTTCTCATTGCCTCGCTGATCTTGGCTATATTCGCCTGGAGTCTTTCTAAACAGAAAATTGGTAGCTTGCAAAACAAGTCGGACATCGAAGGCTTAACCACATCTAAAATCATTGAAATCATATCAAGCCCGCTGGATATCAAAGCGCGAAATATGGAGTACCGCGTAGAAAGCTTGATGACACAAATGGTCGAAGAGCGTGAAGTCGAGAACATTAAATACGAGCAGATTGAATCTAACTTCAGTTTGATATTAGCGCTCATTCAACAGCTCTCTATCGCTTGTGTGGTAGTTGTTTTGGCGACAGCCGTAATCAACATGGAATCAAGCCAAGGCATCATGGCGGCAATCATCATGCTGACTAACCGTTACTTCGCCCCTTACCAACAGGTGATGCGAACTGCGAGTCGCTGGGAGCTCAACAAGCTCCACATTCAGCGTATTGCAGAACTGCTTGAGCTCGCAGCCTCTGTTGAACAGCAGCATGAGACGACAGAAGTTGAGCGGATATCGGTTAAATACTCAGACAAACAACGCATCGAGTTTGAGCGCGGTCAAGCGTATTTACTGACAGGGAAAAGTGGCGCAGGTAAAACGCACTTAGCGAACTGTATCACTCGGCAAAACAGTGACAGCAAATTAGAGATAATGATCAACGACACACCATTAGATGAGCTGAACTACAACGTTTGGCGTAACAGCGTATTGATGGTTGATAAGACCAGCTCCTTCGTAGAAGGCACCATTATTGATAACCTGACCTGTTTCCGCCCAAGCTTAAATAACACAGCCTTTGCTTTGTGCGAAACCATGAACATTAAGGCACAAATCGATGGGCTGCCTGCTGGCTTTTATACCGAACTCAAGGGCCACATGAGAAACCCGTTCTCACGCCAAGTGGGATACGCCCTATTGTTGGTTCGTGCGTTATTGGCAAGCAAACGTGTCTTAATATTTGATGACATCGATTGTGTCTACGACGATGAGTTCGCCCGCTTAGTGCTCACCAGTACCGCTTACCGTGCAAACGATAAGATCTTCATCATCGCCAGCAACAAAATGGACAAACTGAATCACCGCCTCAAGCGCGTAAAACTTACAGGAGGTGACCAATGAGTATCCTAGTTGATTTCAACAATGTTCCGCAGCGAGTACTCGATTTTGAAGCCAGTGGTTATGACGAGCGTTATGGTCAATCACCTCTAATTCGGGGCTTGGCCTACACCTTAATAGCCCTCGAATGGGAAGGCACGCCAGCGATACTCAGTGATGCATTCATTCCCAAACCAAAAGACAGCGACAGTTTTACCGCCACCATAGAGCGCCTGGGCTACCGCTGCGATGTCACCAAGTTAAAAACACTCAAGAACATCGATAAACACCCACATCCATGTTTTATCGAGATTGAAAACCTTAGCGCTATCTTTCTTGGTACCAAAGATGGCAAGTTAATGCTGTTTGATTACACAAACAACAACACCATCGAATATCCGATGTGTAAAAAGCCTTGCTTGCTGATTTCCATCAGTGAGTACTCGCGCCTATTCCGAGAGCCACCACCAGAATCACAAGACAGAAGTAACTGGATTAAATACGCGTTCTATCGATACAACAACGAACTCAAGAGCCTAATCATATTGAGCTTTGTGATCAGTATTTTAGGTGCACTTCAACCCTTCTTCATCATGAGTGTGTATAACTTCGCCTTGACGTCTAGTTCTGAAGCTACCCTCTATTGGTTGACCCTGTTTGCCGTGATTGTTGGGTTCTCTGAATACTTCTTCAAGAAGATGCGGGTCAACATCATCGCCACTTCAGGGAAAGATCTTGCGGTGCATATATCGCAAGCGGTGATATCGAAGTTGTTATGGCTGCCCTACGCGATGACCTCAACCGCCGGCGTCTCATCTCAACTCGCTCGTTTAAAAGATATCGATACGTTTAGACGCTTGGTGACCGCAGAATCGACACTCAGCTATTTTGATATGCCGTTTGTCATCGTGTTTATCATTGCCATTGCTCTGATGTCCGGTACTGCTGCACTCGTGGTAATGGGCGGATTGATCTTGATGTTGGTGTTCTGTATTTACTCGCGTTATATCTATTCTCAAGCAACATCCAAAAGCTCTCGGGCTAACGCCATGGTTTCCTACCAATGGAATGAGATACTTCGTGGTATCAAAACCATTCAAGGGTTGCCACTTTTGCGTGTAGTGCAATCTCGCTTTAGTGCATCGCACTTACAAAGTACCAGTGATGCCGAAAATGTCGCGGTGACGAATAGTAAAATTCAAGCCGCCGGCGGTAGCTTAATTCAGGTGATTGGTACCGCAAGTATTGTGACCGCCGTAATCGGTGTGATGGAAGGCACCTCAGATGCGGGAGCCATGCTCGCAACCGTGATTCTGGTATGGAAAGCCTTAGGTCCAATCATGGGCATCTACAACTCGATTTCTAAGTTTCAATCAATCAAAGCATCTTCAGCACAAATCAACAATCTGATGTCGATGAATGATGACAAGTTAACACTAGAAAAAAGCCCGCCGATCCGCCTATTCCAAGGCAGTATTGTGGGCAGTGGCGTTAGTCACCGTTACGCCGGCGCAGCAACTGGGCTAACCAACCTTGGTTTCAAAATACCCCCCGCTGCAAAAGTGGTGATATGTGGGCCTACCGGATGCGGTAAGACAACTTTAATTTCAATCATTGCCGGTTTAGAAGACCGCTATCAAGGGGCTGTATCTGTCGATGGGTATAACATTAAGCAATTCAACAGCTATCGCTACCGTACCTCGATTAACTACATTCCTTTTAACCTACATATTTTTGAAGGCTCATTAGAGACTAACTTCATTCTGCACAATGGTCTTATTCCTACCGAGAAGATGCAAGAGATGGTCAGCTTCTTCGAGCTAGATGAATGGCTACCAGACGGGTTAGCAACACAGCTCAGTGTAGATAAATGTAAGAGCCTGCCTAATGGGATTCAGCAAAAACTTCGCCTCGCGCTTGGCCTCGGCAACTGTGAGCAATCTCTGATAATCATCGACGAACCATTCAATGGCGCAGAGCAAGAAAACGCCCAATATTTTAACCGCTTATTTACTGATAAACTTCTGAATAAGAGCGTGATTTTCTCAACCAATGATCCGGGATTGATCGCGACATCGAACATGAGTCTAGTGTTAGAACCAGACGGAAATCTTAAATATTTTGGCTTAACGGACAAATACTTAAATAGCTTAAGCTAAAACTACAACACACATACACAATTCATTTACTCGCTCAATGAATGCCACTGACATAAAGGTGAACCAAAGGGATGATTCGCTGCAAAAGCCCATAGAACAAGGAATAAGATGTACACTTTCGTTGCAGACAAGCTTGATGTCACTTACTTATCCGCAATTCCTGAAAACCATCAACTTCAGGAATGTGATGTGCCTGAAGAGGAGCTCGAACTCAGAGAGATCGTTGAGATCTGGTACGAAAGCGCATTCCTGCCAGCGTTCAATCTACAACACCTAGAAATCGCCCAAAAAGTAGAGCTTACTATCGTACAGAGTCACGTATTGAGCAACGACACCCAAACACTCGCATTTCTTCTTAAAAACAGGGTATATCGTGCCGCACTTAACCGAATCTTAGGTGTTTGGGTTTTGGAGCCTTCTGCAAAAACGATTTTAGAACAACTTCTACTGGCGGCAAATCAAGACAAATCTCGTACTCATTGATCTATCTTTTGAGTTATTTATCAGTAAGCATTAGGAATAGCCTGCTATCAATCGCTAGAAATTAGTACAAATTATTCATTCAATCAAAATAAGCATCGGAATCATAAGAACTTATACTCCTCCCACAGTTCCAAAAAATTAACTCGTACAAAGTTTCCATATCGCTATTTTTATTCTACTGTTTTTATATAAAAACAGTTGGATGGATCCTTATATGGCGATTACGGTCTGGAATAACCTTTCAGTCAAACATAAACTCTTTGGCTTAGTTCTACTTCCCATTTCACTTTTACTCTTCCTAGCAGGCAGACAAGCGTATATTTTGACGACACAGTTAACTGATTTTGAGCGCACCAATCAGTTATCTGTCTACCTTCAAGATATTTCTGTCTTATACAGAAGCACATTAGCGTCGAGTCCTGAAGAGTTTACCGCTCAAAGTGAACAAGTTAAGTCAGAACTCAAAACCTTATCTCCTATTATCTTTCTAGGGGCTTCTGATGAAATGAATCAGTTAGTCGCGGATTTTAGCGAAGCGACCTTATCGACTATGGAAGCAACTGACACTTACGATAAATTGGATGCCCTTGAATGGCAGAGCGATTTATATAAACAGTTGTTACTTGAAATCGAGAAAGTCCCATTTGAAAACACCAAGCGTGAAATCCAACAACATCTCACAGCGCTACAACAACTAGAATGGTTGATGTTCTGGTCGAACGAAGAATTTAAATTGGGTACCTCGCTTATTGAGATATTCCAAAGTAGCCAAGAATACAATCCCGAACTAGCAGAACAGATTGAAACCCTAAGTGAAAGGCAACAACTGTTTTTGGAACGCTTCGTGTCATTGAATGCCAATGAACACCAGGTTTCACTAATGGTTGAAGTGTTCAGAAATGATGTGTTTGCTCAAAGCCAAGAAATAAGAAACGCTCTACTGGATCTCAACGCTCTTAGTGAGTTAACACCTCAAGAGATATCTGTCGGCTTGGAAGCAATGAGCGCGCGACTTAACCTATTGCAAAGTTTAGGGAACGTCATCAAACAAGAGTTCCAAGTTGAAGTTGAACAAGCAATCTCAGCGGCTCAAGTACAAAGAACATTATTCATCTCTTTAGTCGCCCTACTCGCAACGATTGTTATGGGCTTAACGCTGAGCTTAGCAAGACAGGTAACCAATAATCTTGGTTTGGTTCTGAAGTTCTTAAAGAGTGAGAATGATGAAACTCGCCCTTCACTGGAAAAGCTCATTCAAGGTAAAGATGAACTGAGTCTATTCGCTCAGCAAGTCGAGCGTTTAACTATTGAAAGAGAGCACGCTAAAGAAAAGCTCACGCTAGCGAAAGAAGACGCAGAGCGAGCTAAAGAGGACGCCGAAGAAGCGAAAGATCACGCAATACAAGCAAGTAAGGCGAAAAGTAGTTTCCTAGCCAACATGTCACACGAGATCCGTACCCCATTAAATGGCGTTATCGGTATCTCAGAGATCCTTTCTGATACTCCATTAACCCCGACACAGCGTGATTATGTAGACACTATAGAAACCTCTTCTCAACTCTTGCTTAGCTTAATCAATGACATATTGGACTTCTCGAAAATTGAATCCGGTATGTTGCTGATCAGTCCACATTCTGCGTCTATCCGCGAATCCATTTATGACATTGCGTCGATTGTTGCGCCAAAAGCCAAAGAGCAAAAAATATCAGTCAACGTTGATATCAGCCCGGATACTCCAGCCCGAGTTATGATCGATGACCACCGTCTAAGACAAGTGCTGATGAACTTTATGTCGAATGCTGTGAAGTTCACAGCTGAAGGCGGCGTTACCCTCTCGATCAACACTCTCCAACAATCCGACGACAAGGTCACAGTGCGCTTTGCAGTGCGAGATACGGGTATTGGTATCGATAAGCAGCAGCAAAAACAGATATTCGAACCTTTTGCGCAAGAAGATGACTCAACGACTCGTCAGTTTGGTGGTACTGGCTTAGGACTTGCCATCAGTACTCAGCTCGTAGAACTAATGGGCGGACAAATACAGCTAGATTCAGTGAAAGGCGAAGGTAGCTGTTTCTATTTCGACCTAGAATTAGCGGTTGACCTAATGCTACCGAAGCCAAGCTCAGCTTCCGCAGACATTTATATTCTTGGGCATGCTAACTTGCTTTCAGAGCGTATCGAAAACGACCTAAAACTCTATGGGTTAGAAGTGGCGCAAACCACCGATAATACGAGCGAGATTAGTGACCAAATCACCAACAAACAACACACAAAACCGACTACGGTTATCTTTGCAGAAAGCGATGAGTTCCAAGCTAGCGACTATGCCGAACAACTAGATACGCTCCATAAAAATGGCGCGACTATTTGTTTAATTCGTTCCTTCCTCAGCGACCCCGCCGACATCGGGGAATGTATCGCGGCACAAGTGTCACAACCCCTGCTCGGTCTGCGCTTAATAAAAGCAGTCGAACTTTGCGATACCCAGGGGTTAGCTGAGCTATCGAATACAAACCAGTCCGAGCTTCAGGTTCAACATAAGATCTTGATTGTCGAAGATAACAAGATAAATCAAAAAATCGCCGGTCTACACGTCGGAAAAAGTGGGTTCGAATTTGAATTCGCTAACAATGGGCAAGAGGCCGTGGATATGTTTACCGCGAACCCTCATTACGCAGCAATCTTGATGGATTGTATGATGCCTGTCATGGATGGCTTTGAGGCAACGGGTCACATTCGACGTATCGAGAAAGACACAGAAGCAACCCGCCGCATCCCTATCATTGCGTTGACTGCCAGTGTTATCGATGACGACATACAAAAGTGTTTCGATGTGGGTATGGACGATTACGTGCCTAAGCCGTTCAAGTTCGAGATGTTAAAAGAGAAAGTGCTAACGGCTGTCGAAGCAATGCCGCTTCCAGCAACACACAATACAGCGCCAACGCACAACTCAACCGTTACCCCTATTCACAAAGCCACCTCTACAACTCAAGCAGCGAAAACCACGCTACCGGAGGAGCCTCAAGAAGAATCTGTACCAAGTAAATCTGAAAAGATTCTTTTAGTCGAAGACAATCGTGTAAATCAAAAAGTGGCGTCGGTCATGCTTAAGAAAGCAGGTTATACCTTTGAAATTGCGGACAACGGACAGATTGCCGTTGATATGTATCAGAACGACAGCAGCTTCGACATTATTTTAATGGACTGCATGATGCCGGTGATGGATGGTTTCACCGCAACCAGGGAGATTAGAGAGCACGAGAAAAACCTAGGCTTAACAAAGACTCCTATCATCGCGTTAACCGCTAGCGTTATCGACGATGATATTCAAAAGTGCTTTGATTCGGGTATGGATGGTTATGTTGCGAAGCCCGTAAGAAAAGAGAAACTATTCCATCAAATTGAAAGCGCGACTTGCTAGGAGAAACCAATGGATTGGAAGAAAACAATAAAAACACTCCAGTGCAGAGCTGTGTTCGTCGCAGTACTAGGGCTATTAGGAGGTCTACTTCTTGTTAGCCCAGCTCATGCAGCGGAAGACTACGCCATATTCTCTTTAGATTCAGGGTTTGAAGAGATATCAATTAACAAAGCAAGAAAACTATATCGAGGAAAAACCAAACGTCTTAACAGCAAACGTGTAGAACTATCAGATTGGCCTGAAAACAGCGCCGAAAGAGAGGAATTTTATCAACTTTTACTAGGAAAGAACGCCGCTCAAATGAACGCTCACTGGGCTGGGTTATCTTTCTCGGGTAAAGCGCGTTATCCAAGAGAAATAAAATCGGCGTCGACAGACAGCTTAGTGGATTGGCTCAACGACAAACCTAACCGTATTGGTTATGCCCCACTCTCTTCGATTCCTCAAAATGCCAACGTTCTCTACGTTATAAGCTCGGAGAAATAACATGAAAAAAATAATTACGTCAGTGCTATGTGCTTCAATTGCCTCTCCGGCTTTCGCGATCATCGAGCTCACCGATAACTTGTCTCTGAGCGGCTTTGGCTCGACCTCTTGGGCAACATCAGACAACGACAACCCATTAATCATCAATCGTGGTTTTACCGATGAGAGTTGTTACGACTGTGATACCACTTTTGGTGTTCAACTCGATTATTTCTACGACTCATTCAAAGCCTCTGTGCAAGTTGTTAAAGCTCCTCAGTACGATTGGAGTGTTCCGCAATTAGAATGGGCTTACCTTGGTTATGAATTCAATGATTTTGATGTCAGTATTGGGCGATTGAGACTGCCTCTCTTCCTTGCATCTGAGTACTACTATGTTGGTCAAGCCTACATGACAGCAAGGCCGCCTACAGAGGTGTATAACGCCGTATTGGGTATCACTGCGTTCAACGGTATCAAAGTGAGTTGGACCCATGATGTAAGCGATGAAGCGACGTTGTTACTCTCTCCGTTTTTCGGAATAAAAGACAACAATGAAGTCGATTTTAATTCGAGTACGGAACTGGAATTTGAAACCAATCGAATGTTCGGTGCCAATCTTCAGCTTAGTGGTGAGAACTATCGTTGGAACTTATCCTTCCTAGATTCAAACTTTGATCAGACGGTTAAGATTAAAAACGTTGGTTCTCTTCCAAAACAAGATAACCAACACATTCAACTTTGGTCGTTGGGTGCTGAGTACGAATTTGGTCAAGCAATACTGGCCAGTGAAGGTCAAATCAGTGACTTCTCCTCCTCGATGTACGCAAGTTTAGGTTACCGACTTAACTCATTCACTCCGTACGTGGTTTACGGAGCTGAGTTCGACTCAAATGAACATCTAACCGGCAACAGCTATTTAATTGGTGTTGATTACGACGTGTTACCTAACGTCTCTATCAATGGTGAGGTGCAATACTTTGAAGCTCGTAAAACCAACGGCGCCTTTGTTGAAGACTTCAATCCACTGACGGGCTTTGATGATAAAGATGCAGTGCTCTATACCATCATGCTGAGCTTTGTGTTCTAACCTCTACCGATAAAACACGTAACCAGTAAAACGGAAAGCCCAAGACAACACCTTTGTCTTGGGCTTTTTATCATCAACTAAAATTGCATTAGTACTTAAACAGCACTTTCACGTCACCCGTCAATGCGGACTCATCAACGTAACCAATGGCGTTAGTTTTTGACGCTACCGTTGTGATGGCCTCGCTATAGTCTGCAACTTGAATAGGCGCTTCAGCTTTACCTGTAAACACTAGCCTTGACCAAGCAGATTGTAGCTGAGATTCACTGCGCCCCGTTGCGACCTCATGGAAGGCAAGTCGACCCTCTGAACCATCAACTAACTCTATAATTTGCGCCTTAGTTCCGTTAGCCAGCTTGCTCTTTTTACCCATAAAGAGCTTTTTGACATCCGACTTCGACAATGACTCCACACCTGCATTGTTACCAATAACAACCATGCCTGCCGATACATTAAATGAAAGGATGGCTAATGTTATCGCTGATAATAAAGTTTTCATGTTGCCTCCTTAAAATACGAAATCTAGACGAGCTGAATAGACAATTGAGCTATCTTCAAGGTAATTCCCTGTCGCCATAAATGGGTTGGCTGCAGACGTCTCAACATTGGTTTGGAAGCCACCGCTTGTATCGCGGTAATCCACGTAAGTCACGTCAGCCTTTAACGACATATTCTTAGCAAAGTCCCAGCGGTTACCGATAGAGTAAGAGATACGCTCGTAATTCATCGACTCTTTAACTGCCGTAATCGTCATGTTTTCACGTTCATCGTTATCCGTGGTTTCAACCCAGCTAACTGAAAGGTAAGGTGTAAACTCATTGATTCGATAACCGACCAAGCCTGAAACGGATTGATAGTCGTAGAATTGACCTTCAATTTGAACGTCAGCGGCTTCTACGTTAACCAGTAGGTCGCCATTATCATATTGCGCCCCCAAAGAGATAAACTGACCATCTTGGCTATCAAGTAAAGGAGCTAAATGGCGGCAGTACGGGTCCGTTGATGTATTGAAATCACAAGATGGGTTTGTTTCAGCAACCAAGTAAGAACCACGGAAAGTAAAATCATCAACGTTCCAGTTCGCGCTCAAACCATACAATTGATCTAACTTAACCTCACCTACGATTGAATCTTCCTCATCGATAGTACCAATACCAACCAGTGGCTGCAGCAACAGGCTTGAATCTTCAAGCTCTATCGGAATCAGCAAATCTGCGCCGGTATAACCTTTCAAAACAATGTTTTCATAAAGCTCTTGAGACGGCCTGATCATTGGGTACGCATAGCCTAAATCGGTATAGTCTGAATAGAAGAATAGAGGAAGACGAAGCTTACCTGCACGAGCAGTAAACGAATCGAAATCATAAGACGCGTAAGCCATCTCAAATTTTGGATCATAGTCATAGCGGCTATTAGCAACCACCTGTGTTACGAATTTAGCACGCTCGTTGACTTGAAAGTCAAACTGCACCCCCGCTAGCATCTCTTGTTCCCAGTCAAGTTTTTCGTCAGTGTAACCCGCATAACCTATGGCGTTATCTGACTTACCAATACCTACAGAACCGAATCCGCTAATACGAATATTGTCCATACTTGTAGCATTAGCGCCAAACGCCATGCCTACGAGTGCAGCAACCACTGTCTTTCTCATAACTAACTCCATTGTTATGTTATTTTCTTGTTTTTATATGAATCACCCGAATTTCGGGTATAGACCTCCCTCCTTTATGTTTCACGAACAAGGATAGAGAGGACAATTAGGGGCTTTTAACTCACTTTAAAGTGGCCAGTTAATGTTGATATGTTTCGAGTGACCTCTTGAATATCATGGGCGACAGCATCAACTTGTTTTACACTGTTGCTGGTGCCTTCGGCCATTTTGCGAATTTCTTCTACAAAGCTTTCTATTCGGGTTGAGGTCTGTTCTTGCTGCTCTGTCGCAGCGGCAATACTTTCGTTTCGTTGGCTGATTTCGGTGACATCTGATGTAATTCTTTGCAGCGAACCTTCAGCCACTAAGAACTTCTCTACACAATCTTCTGCTTTGATAACGCTTTCAGAGATAATGTTCGAAGCGGTTTGTGCTTGTTCTTGAAGTTGTAAAAGCACCGACTGAATTTCTTGGGTTGAAGTTTGTGTCCGTGACGCTAACGTTCGAACCTCGTCAGCAACCACAGCAAAACCTCGACCTTGTTCTCCAGCACGAGCCGCTTCAATGGCCGCGTTAAGCGCTAACAGGTTGGTTTGTTCTGCAATTGCACTGATCGATTCTAAAATTGAACCTGCACTCTGTGTGTTGTCGTTCAGCTGTTTCACAACTTGCGATGCATTGCTGACATCGTTCGTTAGCTCTTTTACCGCAACGATGGTGCTCTCAACTTGCTGCTCCCCTAAGCTTGCTTGTTCACTAGCACTAGAAGCAGAAGATGACGCATCGTTTGCATTGGTTGCAATCTCTCGAGCAGCAAGAAATAGCTGATTCAATGAGCTAGAAACTTCTTCAATTGAAAGGTGTTGCTTGGTAGAAAGCTCGTTTGTAACTTGGCTCGACTTAACAAGAGAGCCAGAGATTGAATCCAGTTGAGTCACGTTGTCTATGGTATGGGTTACGTTCTGTTGCAGATGAGACACGAAGCTATTAAACGACTCTACTAATGGTTTAAGTTCATCATTTTTCTCGTGTTGAAGGCGTACTGTTAGGTCTCCGTCTCCCTCAGCGATATCGTGCATCTTATCGCTAATGTTTGCCAGATCCGCTCGAATTCCTCTTACGACTAACCACCCGAAGATACACATAGCAAGCATTGCCACAGCACCAGAAACACTCATGATTTGGTTAGCCTGTTTATTATTGGCTTCTAGATCTTCAACTGCATTCTCGAACTCAGTTTGTCGGTCTGCGCTGAACTCACGCATGCCAAGGGTTAAGGCATCTAAAATCGCGGTACTTTCTTTTGCTAAACGACCGGCTTCGCTCAGACTGATCTCCTCATCGATCATTCCTTGGGCAATTTGGTAAGCAAGTTCAAAATATTGATTGGTCTTATTTTGCAGAAGCGTCGATTCACCCTGCAGAGAAGGATCCAGCGTGATTTGAATATTGAAGTTACTTTGAATCGCAGCAAGAGTTTGCTTGTTCATTTCCAAAATCTCTTCATCACCAAGCGTTACAGCTAAGTTAAAGCGCTCCGCCAATTGCGAGATCAGCACACTGTTTAACGACGCCGCGTTCATCACGGGATAAGTAACTTGGTCAATTCGATTAACCTGCTTGGTATTGCTAGTAAGTGTATTCCCACCGACAAATAGAATACTAATAAACCCTACTAACGAAACCAAACATAACGCCAAAATTCGATTCTTAATCGATAGTGTAAACATAAGCTTCCTTGCTAAACAGTATGACAAACCGCACTAGTATTTTTTGGCACAATAACAGATCTGACCAGTTATTCAATCGGTCAATACAAAAATAGTGATAAATATGTAAATATTGTTTATAAAATGTATCGACCAAGAAAATCACCATATAAATCATAAGTTTTAATTTTCAACTTCATCAAATACAGCTTAATTCCAAGCTCGTCATCCTGTTTAAAACTTAATGTTTATTCGACTTCATACTCAACTAACATATTTAAACGCACGTATTCCATAGGCTTAATGTCGAGTTGAAATATATAAAAACACGATGATTCAAACGCGTTACCAATAATTAAATTTCCTACATGCCCTACACTTTAATAACTGTGTCAACATCGTCAGGTTTGTGTAAGAAGGCGACAGGCTCAAGAACTTACTCTTTTTAATTCAGTCAACCTTAGAGCGACTAAATTAAACCTCTAATTGGAGAGCGCATGCGTATAGCAACTTTATCTTTAAGCTTGGTTTCAGCGGTGGGTTTTGCTGCTGAGCCCAGCCCTTTTCCGGTAATGCCAGATGCTGAAGGTGACAAATTCATGGTTAGTGCGACAAACCCCTATGTCAGCAGCACTGGCTATTCGATACTGAAACAAGGCGGCAATGCCATCGACGCCATGGTGGCGATGCAAATGACCATGTCGGTGGTCGAGCCCGACATGACCGGGATCGGCGGCGGAACGTTTGCTTTGTTTTATCAGCATGATAAAGACCAGTTTCTCGCTCTTGATGGACGAGACGAGGCTCCTTCAAGCGCTACACCCGACATGTTCATGGAAAACGGCAAGCCACTGAGTCGAAATGAAATTTTAGGTCCGCGTTCGGTCGCAGTACCTGGCACTCTTCGTCTACTTTATAGTGCCCACCAAGAGTATGGGAAACTACCTTGGTCAGAGTTAGTTCAACCGGCCATCGACCTGGCTAGCAAAGGTTATGCGATGAATAGCTACACGTACGACATTGTGGTCCGTGAACAAAGCCGTTTAATTGAAGATCCAGAAATCAAAGCGCTGTATTGGGATAACGACGAAATCAAACCGACGGGCACCTTTATGACCAATCCAAAGCTTGCCGACACGTTGACCAATATTGCTCAACAAGGTGACAAATACCTTTATGGTGGAGAGTTTGGTAAGAACATTGTCGAAACGGTCAACAGTCGCATCGATTCCGACCACGCAAAATTATCCATCGAAGACTTTGAGCAGTACCAAATCAAAAAGCGTGACGTCATTGAGAGCGACTATCGTGGTAACAAGATCGTATCCTTTGGTTACCCTGCCTCTGGTGGCGTGATGGTAGCGCAAAGCCTAGAAATGCTAGAAGCGTTTGATTTGGCAGACATGTCCAAGACCGACGCAGAACCATGGCGCTTGATGACAGAGGCAATGAGAATCGCTAAAGCCGATCGTATTTCTTACGCCGGTGACCCTGATTATGTGGAAACCCCCATAAGTGCCCTGCTTGATAAATCTTATATTGATAATCGACGCCAACTGATCCCAGAAAATGGGATCGCTCAATCAAATCCAAAAGCTGGGAAGGTTTCAGATTCCGACTACGCACAACATCAAGGCTTTGAGAGTAAGGATACCGGACACATCTCCATCATCGACAAAGAGGGCAACGCGATAGCTATGACGAGCACCGTCGGTACAGGAATGGGCTCTGGCGTGATGGTAGACGGTGTGATTTTGAATGCGCAAATGGCGAACTTTTCTACCAAACCAACCATCAATGGCAAACCAAGCCAAAATGCAATTGAAGCAGGCAAGCGTCCTCGCTCAGCAATCACGCCATTAATGGTCATGGATAAGCAAGATGACCTACGTTTGGTTGTTGGCTCTCCGGGTAGCTCACAAATTCCTGGGTACGTGTTAAAAACCGTGGTTGGTGTTGTGGATTGGGATCTATCAGCGCAAGAAGCGATTGACCTGCCAAACATTCAATACGGTACTAAGATAGATCGCACCAAGCCCTATGACCCAACAGGCCTTTTGGTCGAGAAAAAAACCTACGCCGAAATGTTGGTTCCAGAATTCATGCAACTTGGTTACCCAGTGCATGTCATACCTGTCGTCAGTGGCTTAAACGCCATTGAAATCAAAGATGGAAAACTTTACGGCGCAACAGACAGACGTCGCGCATCCAGTTCGATGGGTGAATAGATGTTTTATGAATGAATAGGTGCTTTACGGGTGAGTCGCTCGGCTCACCCACTATAACGCCTCTGATTTGTCTCTTGTTCCAACCACACATTTTAGAATCACTTCCAAATGCAAAAAAGCCAGTCGAACGTTTTGAAGTGACCCCGTAAAGTTGGACATTTCTGTTAAGCGGCTTTCAAGGCCTGAGTTCGATATTCTATCGGAGTCAGGCCTTTTAGTTTCACTTTTATACGT
>NZ_VTYC01000029.1:0-70216 GCF_013114115.1 Vibrio sp. 070316B
ACAACAAGATAAAGCTAATCAAGCGAATGGGATATGGGTATCGAGATACAGACTACTTCTTCTTGAAGATAAAAGCGGCTTTCCCCGGAAAGCCGCGATGAACCATAAAAAAGCCCAGTACTTTCACCAAAGTACTGGGCAAGAGTTCTTCACCCATAGGCTTTAACAAGGCAGTGATTTGTTAAGTCCCATCCAAAACTGCTGCACTCTATAAGCCTATAGAGAGAGGAAGTCTTTCACTTTTTGAAGAACACGTTCTGCTGTCTCTTTATCTTCCATTTCTGCGAAGATTCGTAGTAAAGGCTCTGTTCCAGAGAAACGAGCAATCACCCAACCGCCATTCTTAAAGTACACCTTGGCACCATCTTCATAGCTGACTTTTTCAATCTCGTACTCAAACTCAGGCAGCTGTTTCTCTACATAGATCTTGGTGTAGAGCGCTTCTTTTTCTGAAGGTTTGAACTTGCAATCGCCTTCCGCGGTGTAGGCATAGCCATATTTAGAGTAGATCTCATCAAGGAGCTCAGACAATTTCTTACCCGTTACACTGATCATCTCAACCAGTAGGCTTGATGCAAAGACACCATCTTTACCTTTGATGTGGCCGCGAATGGTTAAACCACCGGAACTTTCACCACCAATCAGAGAGTCGTCGGCTTCCATCTGCGAGCTGATATGCTTAAAGCCTACTGGAACCTCAAAGCTCTTTTCACCATGATCGGCTGCCACTTTATCGAGCAGATGGGTGGTTGCGATATTACGAACGACCGATCCTTTCCAGCCCTTGTATTCCAACAAGTAGTAGTAAAGCAGTAGTAGTACTTCGTTAGGGTGAATGAAGCTACCTTTCTCATCGATAATACCTAAGCGGTCTGCATCGCCATCGGTACCAATACCGATGTCATACCCTTCAGCTGCAACTAAGTGCTTCAAGCGATAGAGCGTAGCTGCGCTTGGTGATGGCATTAATCCACCAAAATCTGGGTTTTTACCATCGTTGATAACGTCGACATCACAACGGCCATTGATAAGAACCGTTTGTAGAGCGTTCTTCGCTACACCAAACATAGGGTCAATCAGTACGCGTAGATTCGCTTTCTTGATCGACTCGATATCGATGAAGTTAATGATCGAATCAACAAAGTCGTTCATTGGATTGATGATCTCGATCTCTTTGTCGTTCAACGCTTGTTCGAAGTCGACGCGGATAACGTCTTCGTTGGTTAGAGTTGCGATTTGCTGCTCGATCTTCTCTGTGATGATCTCGTCAGCATCACGACCACCTTCAATGAACACCTTGATTCCGTTGTAATCCGCAGGGTTGTGAGAAGCGGTAATACATGCCGAGTAGGTGCAGCCCATCTCTTTAGCTTGGAACATGACGATAGGGGTTGGAACAAACTTATCGATGAAGCTGACTTTGATGTTGTTAGCGGCTAACACTTCAGCAAACCAACATGCAGCTTTATCGGAAAGGAAGCGACGGTCGTAACCGATCACAAATCCGTTTTTGGCTGCATCTTCATTGTTGATGATGTTTGCCAGCGCTTGTGCCACAAGGCGAACGTTCTCTCTGGTGAACTCTTCACCAATGAAAGCGCGCCAGCCACCTGTACCAAATTTAATCATTAGAAAATCCTTTTAGTCTCTTTGCCTCAAACCCAATAGGCTTGAGGCAAGAGTGGTTGGTTAAGTTGCGTGACTAGCCTAGAACAACGACAACATCGTTCACGCTGCCTTCTGCTTGAACTGGGATTGCGCCTTCTACAGACTCACCGTTGATAGTGATAGAGGCAACCCCTTTGCTTACTGCATTCGGGTTCTGTACTGTGATGTTGTATGTCGCCCCACGCCATTGACGAGTCACTTCAAACTCTGGCCAATCTGTTGGGATACAAGGATCTACGGTTAAGCCTTCAAAGCCAGTACGAACACCAAGAATGAAGTTGGTTACCGCAAAGTACGCCCAACCAGAGGTACCGGTTAACCATGGGTGGTTTGCACGACCGTGGTCTTGGTGGTCTTTACCCATGATGAATTGCACGTACGAGTATGGTTCTGCGTAACGTGTTTCAATCATGTCGTTTTGGTTGTATGGGTTAAGTGCATCGTAGAATTTCATCGCACGGTCACCACGGCCAAGTTTCGCTTCTGCTACCCAAGCCCATGGGTTCGGGTGAGAGAAGATAGCGCCATTCTCTTTTACGCCTTGGTAAACGCGAGTGACGAAGCCGATATCATCGTTTGGTGTTGCGAACGATGGAGAGTTTAGGTGCAAGCCGTATTCAGAGAATAGGTTCTCATCGACTGCATCCATCGCTTTCTCACCGCGCTCCTGAGAAACCGCACCAGATAGAACTGCTAGCGTGTTTGACTCAAGGTGTACACGACCTTCAGCTTGTTGAGCTGTACCGATCTTGTCGCCATTTTTGGTTAGACCACGAATGTACCAACCGCCTTCATCATCCCAAAGGTGTGTTTCACACGCTTCGCGAACGTTCGCTGCCATTTCTGTGTATTTCGCAACATCAGCGTCGTTATTGCGGAACTTAGCTAAGTCTAAGAATTCTTGTAGCGCCCAGAAGTGTAGGAATGACACCATTGATGATTCACCGCCACCAAGGTTCAAACAGTCATTCCAGTCAGCACGTAGGCCTTTACAGATACCTGTTTGACCAACGTATTCTGCAGAGAAGTTCAGTGCCGCTTTCATGTGTTCGTAGACTGTCGCTTCACCGCCGTCTGCGTAAGGAATCACTTCATCAAAGAACTCATGCTCACCGGTTTCCATCACGTATTTAATGATGGTCGGAACGATCCATAAGTGATCATCAGAACAAGTATCTTCGATGCCGTGGATCTTGTCGTCATCTGATGGAGTTGGGACTACCGTTGGTGATTTTGATGGCTCGACGTCTGCTTTCTCTGGATCAAACCAGTCTGGATCGAATAGGTGTAGACCGTAGCCCGCTTTAACTTGGCCGCGTAGTAGGTCGACGATACGTTTACGAGTCATCGCAGGGTTCGCGTGAGGCACTGAGATAGCGTCCTGCGCGGTATCACGGTAGCCAAGACCTGTACGGCCGCCCACTTCAATGAATGATGCAAAGCGCGACCACACCACACAGGTTTCTGCTTGGTATAGTGTCCAGGTGTTGATCATGGTGTCTAAGCCTTCGTTTGGAGACTTAACTTGGAACTTGTTGCAACGCTCGTCCCAGTGATCCTTGATACCTTGGAACGCTGCATCTACGTTTGCAGTGTCTTGGTACTTTTCACGTAGGCGCTCACCGTTGCTTTTGCCGATACCTAGTACGTAAGCAAAGCGAACTTCTTCACCTGGTTGAATGGTAAATTGCTTATGCAGAGAACCACAGTGGTTGTAACAGGTTTGAGCGCTGTTCGAACACTTACCGTTTTCAACCGCAATCGGGTTAGCTTCATCGCGGTACATACCAAGGAAGTTGTCACGCTGACCGTCGTAGCTGTCTGGTGAGAAGGTTGACGCTAAGTAGTAGAAGCCTTCAAAGTCGTTGGTGTTGTAGTACAGGTCGTATTCCAACACACCTTCTTGATAAGACGTGCCCGCAGAGTACAGAGACATCTGGTGGTTTTGGTTGTCTGATTGGATGTGGCTGAACGAGAACTCTACAAATGAGAATGTGCTGATAGTACGTGGCTTATCAGTGTTGTTCTTTAGCACAACGTCCCAAACTTCTGCATCTTCACCTTTAGGTACGAATAGCGTTTTGGTTGCGGTAATGCCGCTGTATTCACATTTGAACTTTGAGTATGAAAGGCCGTGACGGACTTCGTAGTTTGCTTCATCTAGGCTCTTTGCTACTGGCTGCCAAGAGATAGACCAGTAATCACCAGTCTCATCATCACGCAGGTAAACATAGTGTCCTGGACGGTCAAAGGTGCCGTTTGGACGGAATTTAGTAACACGGTTGTATTCCGGAGAATTGTAGAACGAGTAACCGCCCGCATTGTGCGAAATTACAGTACAAAACTTTTCAGTACCTAGGTAGTTGGTCCAAGGTGCTGGTACATCAGGGCGAGTGATGACGTATTCGCGATTGTCGTTATCGAAATAGCCGTATTTCATTGTCATTTCCTTTTTAACAAACTGCATCTATGCAGCTAATTTTTAAATAGTGATGCTGAGTTTCGTTGGACTGAGCACCTTAATTTGAGTCAGCTATCACTCGGTATGAGCATGCTGTGGTTTTGTTTTATTCAGCTTTCCAAGGGTTGCGGTAATCAACATTGAGTCTGTCGAGTAGCGGCAAGTGACCCTTTAGGCGAGACAGGTAATCAAGCCAGTTTCGGTTGTTTTTGTGTGTCCAACATCCTTCAGCTAAAGCGCTAATTCTTGGGAAGACCATGTAATCCATACGCTTTTGGTTGGTGACGATCTCACACCATAGAGCACACTGAATTCCGCGGATCCGCTTACGAATTGGGTCGGTGTCGGATATCTCAGCAAGCGCTTCGTAGGTATAAGCTTGTTCTAATGGGATAACGGCAGCCCAATCTACGCCCGGCTCTTCCGGTGCGTAATCTTGGGTCATGTCGAGATAAGTAAATTGTGCGGGTTGTAGAACTACATCAAAGCCTTGGCGAGCACAGTTCACTGCGGCTTCTTCGCTGAGCCACGAGTAGATGATGGTCTCTTTGCTCACCTTGTCGCCGTGTTGTGCCTCTTCCCAGCCCACCATGCGCTTGCCTAGCTGCTTAAGTTTGTTCTCGGCATAGCGAAATAGGTGACCTTGTAAATCTTTGCTGTCTTGGTATTGATGCTCTTTCATCAGTGCTTGAGCAGCAGGACTGTTGGTCCACACACCCGGTGGCACTTCGTCTGCGCCCATGTGAATCAATTCACTCGGGAAGAGTTCAGCGACTTCTTCAATAACGATATCTAAGAACTGATAAGTACCCGATAAACCTGGATTTAGTACATTGTCGTTGTAGTGCTGAATGCTCTTATATTGAGTGGTGTCCGCTTGCTCTACCAACATATCAGGCAGTGATTTGATCGCGGCGCGGCAGTGTCCCGGGATATCGATCTCTGGGATCACAGTGATGCTACGTTGCTCTGCGTATTCAATAACTTCGCGAATCTGTTGCTCTGTGTAGAAGCCGCCGTAGTTTTCCGCAATATGGGTATATTGCGGTTCCAATGCATAGTCAGGGCCGCGCCAAGCACCGATTTCAGTGAGTTGAGGTAGTCGCTTAATCTCTATTCTCCAACCTTCATCATCGGTTAGGTGCCAATGAAAAACGTTGAATTTGTAGTGCGCCAGTTGGTTGATTAAACGCTTCACTTGCTCCACCGAGTGGAAGTGACGTGCACAGTCCAACATCATGCCGCGGTATTTGAAACGAGGTTGATCGGCGATTTTGCAACATGGCACAGAGAAGTGTTCAGCATCTTGTTGTTGAACCAATTGGATTAAGCTAGCGACGGCATGCGTAAAGCCTGATTGGCTGCCGGATTCTACGACCACTTGCTGAGCGGTGATCGTTAGCTTGTACTCGGCTTCATCTAAAGTCGGATTACTACGCAGTAGAATGTCACAGTTTTCTTCTGGTGAGAGTTCTGCTGAAACCGCTAGCTCAAACGTAGTCAGTAATTCTTGTTGTAGCCAAGTGCTAGCTTTCTCTGCAAGGTGTGACTGAACTTCAACTGTGCACGCTTTGTTCAGTGCGAAGCCGCCTTGTTTCAGCTCGAATTGATTCGGTTGGGGGATCAGTGCTACCGCTGCCGCATCTACTTCTGGGATTTGGCTGCGTTCACGATATGGTGAAGCCAGCACTATTGGTGATATCGCAACTGGCAGTACCGAGGTTTCGCCTTGGTTATGTGTTTGGATAAAGGCGTCATTGAGACCATCAGAATAGAAACGGAATGGAGCGCTTTGAATACTGAATTCAAGGTAGTAATGGTTGTTCGCCTTTAATACGGTGGTACTTGGCTGGTAAGAACAAAAGCTTCCTACTTGAGTTAATTCACCTTGCGACAGACTCTCTGGAAGGATGAATCGGTCAAATGCAAAATGGAGTGACCAATCAGTTACGTCAAGATCACTTAAGTTATGTACCGTAAGGCCAAATCGGCAGTTGTGTTTTTGTTCAGAAAGAACAGCTAAGTCGATGCGATAATTCATATAACTTCCCTGCTAAGCCTGTTGATACAAGTTGTGTTGTGGTTTTCCGGCAAACATCAATGCGCCTTCGATAGCGTCAAATTGAGGTTCAACGATCCATTGTTGTACTGGTGGTGATAACCAGTTGAGAATGCGCTCTGCGATACTGCCCATCAGGCATACCTTGTCCGCACCTTTGCGATGCAGTGCTAGTACAAACATTTCGATATCAGCGGCGGTTTGCTTGAGCATCTCGATAGCGAGCTCATCGCCTTCGTTAGCCAGTTGAAAAATTGCTGGCGAGAATTGACCGTAGTCTTTTGGAATAGCGCCTTTTGACCATTCGACGATGGCATCAACATCATTGCCAAAGTGGTTCATCACGTGTTGAGTCAGTGCTGTCTTGTTGCGAATGCCATCTTCTGCCAGCAGAACTTGTTGAATCAAGCGAAGCCCCATCACCGCGCCGCCACCTTGGTCAGAAATTGGGAATTCACGACCACCAACGACATGCTGCTCACCATCTTGTAGGTAGATGCCGCATGAGCCAGTGCCACCAATCATGATGGCGCCGTTTTGGCTATTGTGAGCGCCAATACAAGCACCGTAAGCGTCAGTGTTGAGCGTCATACTGGCGAAAGGGTGTGGCTGAGCCATGAAGTTGAACCATGCTGACTTTTGCTCAGCACCAGCCAGTGCAAGGCCGACATGCATATTTGAAAAATGACTTGATTCGAGTTGCCCTTGTTGTGCTGCTTGAGTAATCGCATCAATAATTGAGCTCATCGCAACATCAACACCTAAAAGGATGTTAGCGCTGCCGCTTTTCGCTTCACCAATGAGTGTGCCTTGGTCATCGCGAATACGAGCACGACAAGACGTGCCGCCACCATCAATACCTACGTAGTAAAGCGTCATGATTATTGCTCCTTACGCTGTGCTAGGAAATTGAATTGCGCAGCGGTTGCCAATAGGAACCAAGCACCGTGAGGGATCCATTGTTCGCCCCAGCGCCAGTTTTGAAGCATGTCATCTTTTTGTGCTGGTGGATTGAACGCAATGTCTTGATCATCTTCAAAGCCAGCGGTGACACCGTTACAGATACCGCCTTTGGCATTGAAAAAACCAAGCTGAGGTAAGTAGTCAGGGTTGTTATGACCGTGACCATCAAGCATGCACATGTGGTAAGGGTTAAGGCCCAAGATCCAGTCGAGGCTGTTCTGTGAAAGCTGGATCAAACGTTCTTGCAAGCCGTGATCTTTAATATGTGGTTGAACGAGGTAAGCCATGGTTGCAATGGAACCAAGACGTGCGTTTTCACCTTGCCACCAGTAGCCGGTTTCGTTCTTCTGAGCTACGAAGAAAGCATCGCGCTTATCACCATCAACATTTTTTACGTACTGTCTTGGGTAGCCAAAGGGGTTGGTGACTTTATCGGTGATGTTGATTTCGAACTGACATGCTTGTTCAACAACAATGCGAGCTTGTTCTTTGAGCTCTGCGTCAGTTTCATTATTGATGTATTCGCACAGGGCTATCACTGGCAACCCTGCTTCCGCGGCGTGGAAGTATGGGCGAGAGCCATCAGCATTAGCTGACCAGAAGTGCTCAAATGATTCATCTGACTGTTGGCGAGAGATTAAACGAGTCGCCCAAGTTCTTGCTTCTGAAAGGTATTGTTCGTCTTGTGTTACTCGGTAAAGCTCATTGGCCGCGAGTAGGGCGCAATACTCATCGATGATGTTCTCTTCACCATCGTTTAGGTACTGTAAGTTGTATTCTTTTAGGTGCCAGTAACCTTTGGTCGCGGTATCAAGATAGGTTTGGCTCGAGTAGCTACCCGATATGTCTAGTTCAGACGCTGCGGCAAGTGCTGCAATAGCCACACCAGCACCTTGTCGGTAGCCGGCTTGCAAATCTGTTGATTTATGGCCTTCTTGAGTGGAGTACGCGC
Source organism: Vibrio sp. 070316B (assembly GCF_013114115.1). NCBI lineage: Bacteria > Pseudomonadati > Pseudomonadota > Gammaproteobacteria > Vibrionales > Vibrionaceae > Vibrio > Vibrio sp. 070316B. The sequence goes on from NZ_VTYC01000029.1 coordinate 8,104, forward strand.
AGATGTCGCGTTGGTTGATATCTTTGCTCCACTTATCGAATACTGTCATGTAGAAGTATCCAGCCGCGTCTTGCATACGTACTAAGAAATCGGCACCGAATAGCGCTTCTTCCATTAGTCGTGTCATAGAGAATTTAGGGAAATCTGGGTTGTTGCTGGTTAAGCGCACGCTTTTAAGCATGTTCCAAACTACCATTGGGATCTGTTGTGGGTTTAGGTAATTGCCATACGACAAGTGGCTAAAATACTTGCTTACATCGCCTGATGCGTCGTACCAACCACCATGAACATCAACGTATCGGTCGGTGCCAAGAATTTGGGCTAGACGATCTTTCTTATCAAAAATGCCGCCACAACGTTGTGACTTAAAGTAGTGAAGCACATCAGAAAAAGTGTGGCTCATTAGTAGGTTGTTACCAATCTCGAACACTTCAGAGCGAAGGTTGTCAAAGCGCAGGTAGTAACGTCCGCTCTCAGTGAATGCGCTGAAATCGATCGTGAAGAATTGCCCTTGATGCCAGTTTGCTACGCGACCCTGTTTTACAACGTCGAAGTTACCCACGGTAATGTGGTTGTCGGCACACACGAGCAATGCAGTGGTACTGGATAAACGCGCTTTCTTTGTCTGCAGAATAGCTTGCTTAGGAGCCGAAGATTCGTAGCCAATATGGTTGGTCAATAACAGCATCAATATTCTCCAAAGGTCCTAGTTTCTTGTGGCTAGGTACCTGAATTATTTTGGATATAAGTAGCTAGGGCCCGCAGACCCTAACTCAGTCTTAATGTTTAGCTTTCGTGTAGGTAACAGCGAACGAAGTGGTTCTCTGCTAATTGAGTCACGCCCGGAAGTTGCTCTTTACACTTGTCCATGGCGTGAGTACAACGACCAGCAAATGGACAGCCGACAGATGCTGGCGTCCAAAGCGGAATTTCACCTTTGTTGCCGGCCAGTTGGTCATGGATTGATTTCTTTGGATCTGGAACCGCTGAAACCAATAGTTGGGTGTAAGGGTGCTGAGGGTTAGCGATAACGTCATCGGTATCGCCCCATTCAACCATGTGACCCACGTACATTACTGATAGGTCTTCAGCGATGTAACGCGCGGTTGCGATATCGTGTGTGATGTAAAGTAGAGACATTTGCTTCTCAAACTTCATCTCTTCCATCAAGTTCAGAACGCCGGCACGAATCGAAACGTCGAGCATTGATGTTGGCTCATCGGCAAGAACGACTTCTGCACCTACCGCGATGTTACGTGCAAGGTTGACACGCTGACGTTGGCCACCAGACAGCTGGTGTGGATACTTTTTCGCTGTCTCTTTTGGTGGGATTAGGCCTACTTGCTCTAAAAGATCGTATACACGCTCTTCTAGCTCTCTCTTGTTGCCAGAAGTCACCTTCTTGTGGATCAACAGTGGTCGAGCAATATGGTGGAAGATGTTATGGGTTGGATTCAGAGAACCAAACGGGTCTTGCCATACCATCTGTACACCTTCACGGTAGTGCATCAGATCTTTTTTGCTTGAGATCTCTTGGATGTCTCGGCCTTTGTATTCAATCGTACCGCCTGAAGGCGCGTACATCTTTGCGATCATTTTTGCGGTGGTTGATTTGCCTGAACCAGACTCACCAACCACTGCTAGGCCGCGGCTTTTGTACATCTTGAATGACACGTCGTTAATTGCACGCATCATAGGGGTTTGAATGGTGGTACTGCTTATTGGGAAGTCTTTTACGACATTCTTGCCTTCTACCAATAATTGACCGAAATCTTTGCTCATAATTGTCTCCAGAATCCTTATTCGCTTTGCTTGTTTTTAGGCGGTCGAGCCGCCTTGTTCGTTATTCACGCCAAGTCAGCGTGCAAGCTATAGCTTCCTTTGTACTATTGGGTCACCGTACAGGTGGCAGTTAGACAAATGTCCCGGGTCGATAGAGCGCAGCTTGGTTGGCACCTTGGTACACGTTTCATGTACACGCTCACAACGAGCCTGGAAACGACACCCTTCAGGGATCTCTAACAGGTTCAGAGGGTTGCCCGGAATACCCGCTAACTTTGTCTTTGGCCCTGTCAGTGGAGGGAAAGAACTTCCCAGCCCTTTGGTGTAAGGGTGGTAAGGGTTTTCTAGAATATCTTGAGAGTTAGCAACTTCGATCAGTTCACCTGAGTACATGATGCCAATGCGGTCGGAGAACTCGACCATGAGTGACAAGTCATGGGTAATGAACAGAATCGAGAAGCCAAACTCCTCTTTCAGTGCATAGATCTTTTGTAGAATTTCGCGTTGCACGACCACATCAAGTGCGGTTGTCGGCTCATCCATAATGATCAACTTTGGATTCAGTGCTAGCGCGATAGCAATAACCAAGCGCTGACGCATGCCACCAGAGAATTGGTGAGGGTAGTCACTCAATCGGCTCGGGTGAATATCTACAATTTCAAGTAGACCTTCAGCACGTTGTTTAGCTTGCTCACGAGTCATGTTGGTGTGACGCATGATTACGTCACAGAACTGCTCTTCCATCGGTAGTACTGGGTTGAGTGCGTTCATCGCGCTCTGGAATACCATCGACATCTCGCTCCAACGGAACGCTTGCATACGGTCATCACTGTATTCAAGGATGTTCTCACCGTTGAAGATAACCTCACCACCACTGATGTAAGCGGGCGGCTTATGAAGACGCATCAGAGAGAAAGCGACCGTTGATTTACCACAGCCAGATTCACCAGCTAGGCCGAATACTTCACCTGGCGCGATATCGAAACTTACGTTGTTACACGCACGTACATCGCCAGACTCTGTGATGTAATCCACGCATAAGTTGCGGATAGAAATTAGTGGTTCAGACATGATTATTTATCTCCGCTCCAAAGTGCATTTTGTGGTGGTAGTTCTGGTTCACGTTCTTGTTTGTCTTGAGCTGCTAGTTTCTTCCAACGCTTCATGCCTTTGTGAGAACGCAGTTGCGGGTTAGCAATTTCATCGACAGCGAAGTTAAGTAGAGCAAGGCCTGTTACCAGTAGTGTCAGTGCGAAACACGGAGCCAACAGTTCCCACCAAGCGCCAATCAGCATTGATGAAGAGGTTTGAACGTTGTAAAGCATAATGCCCCAGCTGATTGTGTTCGGGTCACCAAGACCTAGGAACGAGATCGTAGCTTCCATCATGATTGCGTACATCACCGAACCGATGAAGCTTGCGCCAACGATAGAGATAAGGTTTGGCAGAATCTCTACGAAGATGATGCGGAATGATGATTCACCCAAAACTTCCGCCGCTTTTACAAACTCTTTTTCACGCAGTGCTAAGGTCTGGGAGCGAACAACACGGGCGCCCCAAGCCCAGGACATAAAGCCGATAACCAAGGTTATGGTGAGTGGCCCTGCCTCACCGATAAAGGCTGCTACTACGAACAGTAATGGGTATTGAGGGATTACCAGCATGATGTTCATTGCGGCGGTTAGAACGTCATCGACACGGCCTCCGAAGTAGCCCGCAGAAACACCAATAACAGTTGCGAGTAAACATACGGTTAGACCTGCACCAAAACCTACAGCAAGAGATACGCGTGCGCCGTATACCACTTGAGACCAAACGTCACGACCCATACGCGTTGTACCTAGTACGTGATCTGCCTTTTTAGACATGATCAATGTGCGACGGTCATCTGCTAGATTTTGAGCAACCCAACCATCAGGGTTAGTTTGTGCTGATTTAACGACGAAGCCAGGGTACTCGTGTGGGTTACCTGTGCGCTTGTCTGGTACATGCTTGGTGATCAATGGAGCAGCAATCGCGCCAAGAATAAAAATACTTAGGATGATGACACCTGTTAGAGCCATCGGGTTACGCCAAATGAGTTTTAGAAAGTCTTTCATGATTATTTACCACCCTTACGAAGACGAGGGTCAAGAACGACGTAAAGCATGTCTGCAACTAGGTTAAAGAACAGCATGAATAGCGTCATGATAAGCAGCTGACCTTGCAGAACTTGGTAGTCACGAGCGTTAATTGCGTTGAAAAGTACACTGCCAAGACCTGGGTAGTTAAAGATGATTTCGATAATTAACTGACCACCGATTGCCATACCCAGCGACATTGAAAGGGCTGTCACACTTGGTAGCATCGCGTTACGAGCTGCGTAGTTGAATACCACTCGGTTTTCGCTCAGGCCTTTGCCTTTCGCCATGGTGATGTAGTCTTCTGCTAGTAGGTTGATCATGTTGTTACGCATGTTTACTAGGAAGCCACCAATTTGAACAACAGAAGCACAAAACAGCGGTAAGAAGGCGTGGTAAGCGACATCTTTAATGAATGCCCAGCTTGTCCAATCTGGTACTGTACCTGCGGTGTAGGCATAACCTGTTGGGAACCACTTTAAGCCGATTGCGAAAGTAAACAGTGCAATCATCGCAATAACAACTTGAGGAACGGCTTGCAGAATTAGCATCCCTGGTGTTACGAAGGCATCGTATTTACTGCCGCGTTTCCACGCTGCGAAAATACCTAGGATTGAACCAATCGAGAAAGAAAGAATCACTGCGGTGCCAGCTAAGAAAAGTGACCAACCGAATGCTCCACCCAACAGTGTGTTTACAGAAAGTGGGTAGAATTGAATTGATGTACCAAGTTCCCAGCTAAGAATGTTCTTCATGTACGCTGCGTATTGAACCAATAAGCCACCATCAACGAAGCCTAATAGCTCTTTCATTGCAGCAATACGCTCTGGAGTAACTTGTACTGAAGCGTTCGCAAACATCATGGTAACGGGGTCACCAGGCATTGCTCTTGGAATAATAAAGTTTAACGTCGCAGCAACTAATAGCGCGACAAAATAAAATGACAAACGTCTTAAAAAATAACCCATAACTCACACCTTACTCACCCAGATTGTTTCCCTGTTTCTGGATTCAGGTCGCTCCTAGCGAAATTTGGAACGAAAAATCCCCTGACGACTAGCGCCATACTTTCAATTGAGAGTGTGGGGATTTTTATAAGCGGCGTAAGAAGTTACGCCGCAAAGATTGAACGATTACTTATTTAACTGGTTTTAGGTCCAGTACATGAAGTAGACGCTCTGGAATACCAGCCCAAATGTTTGGACGGCCTTTTGGATTTTCTTCGTTCCACCAACCAGTGAAGCGAGTTGTGTTGTATTGGTACATGTAAGCACCAGACATCACAGGGATTGTCACTTGGTCTGCAGCGATGATTTGCTGAATACCGTGTGCAATATCTAGCTGTTCGTTCTTATCAGCTGTTTTGTAGAAGCTGTTTAGAAGACCATCTAGTTTCTCGTTTTTGTAGAAGTGCATAGCGAAACGAGGCATACCCTCACCAGACTGTAGTGATGAGTTATAAGCACTGTTCCAGTAGGTGTATGGATCCGCACCGTGGAAGTAGTTTGTGTATGCTACGTCGTATGTACCTTCAAGCATTGCTTGGTTGTACACAGAGAAATCTGGCGTACGAGCTTTCGCTTTAATACCGATTTCGTTTAGCTGTTCTACCGCTAGTTGAACTGTGTTGTTGAAATCAGTCCAACCGTTTGGCGATTGGATCATTAGTTCGAAAGACTTACCTGATGGAGTGTCAACAAAACCATCTTTGTTTACATCTTTGAAGCCAGCGTCAGCAAGAAGCTTTTTCGCACCTTCAGCGTTGTAAGTGTTGAAGCCTTTGTACTTGTTGTGAGTCTTTTCATCAGACCAAGCTTCGAATGCGTAACCAAGACCCGATGCGAAATCGTTCACAGTACCGCCGCCGTAGAATGCGATGTCGATGATAGTTTGACGGTCAAGAGCCATAGAGAAAGCACGACGGAAATCAACGTTGTTCAATGCTTCATGCTTCGCAGCATCAGGGTGCTTGAAGTTAACGATGAATGCCTGTGTACCTGAAGGCGGGTACCAGTAGTGGTGTTTCGGGCTTGCCGCTGCGTATGTACGGTCAATATCTGGAACGAAAGAAGACGTCCAGTCCATTTCACTGTTTACAACTTTGCCTAGGAACTGGTCGTTGTTCGCAATTTGTGGAACACGTAGACAGTCAACATCTAGGTTGTCTGCATCCCAGTAGTTCGGGTTTGCACACTGAATGTATAGTTGCGCTGTAAACGTATCGATCTCGGTAAATGGACCAGAACCTACCGGGTTTTCATTGGTAAACGTTGATGGATCTTTAACGTCTTTCCAGATGTGCTTAGGTACTACAGGTACTTTAGCAATCTCATAAGGTACGTTTGAGTTTGCTTCAGTTAGGCTGAATTTAACTTGGTAGTCGTTCAGTTTCTCTACAGAAGCCACCCAAGAGTTGATACCAGATTGGTCAAGCTCTGTTTTCTCTTTTACAAGATTGAAAGAAAAAACAACATCATCAGCAGAGAAAGTTTCTCCATCAGACCATTTCACACCCTTACGAATATCAAAAACGACGCTCATCAGATCATCTGACATAGTGAAGTTTTCAGCTAGACGGAACACTGGGGTGTTACCGTGCATTTCGTTAAATACAACTAAAGGCTCGTATAGGAAATCCCAGGTTGTATGTAAATGAGTTGCGCCTAGGTACGGGTTAAAGTTACGTACGAAGGTTGTGAACTCTTTAGGGTGAATCGTCAACTCACTGCGTTCTGCAGCTGTTGCTACTGATGCAAAACCTGCTGTAGCAGTTGCAATAATTGCTGTTGCTATTGCTGTTTTTTTTATATTGGCAAGCATAGCTGTTCCTTACTATTTGCTTTCATTTCACTAATGGATTGAATGTTATCTGTCGCTAAATGCTTTAGTAGATACACACTCTAGTTAAAGGCCTACCTCTTCTTCGTTGCTCCAGATTCATCGTTGATTCTGGGAAGTGGTAAGAGTGGCCTGTAGGCCTTTGGCAGGAGTAAGAAAACACCTTATCGATGAATTAATCAAACTCGTTTCCCGTTAAAAACGTTAAAAACACACAACCCTACGTTATTAACGTCAAAACAAGGTGGTTTGATGGTTTTTTGCACGCAATTGTTGAGGTGATGTGACTCGCAATTGAATGTGTGTTGATAATTAAAGGTTAGTAAATACTTACTCTTTCTTCCTTTTATTATATGGCTTTATTCTGTTTTTGTGTAATTGTAGATCTTGGTCACTTACTCATTTTACGTTAAATTTATCTGAAAAATTAAATCTGCCGTTCTGTTGTGACTCGCTTCTCATACTGCAAAAAAGAGTCAGATAATGGTGAGAAAAAGGCAAGAGACCGTGAGTTTTAACCGTGTTTGTTGCGCTCAAGTAACGTGATATTTCTCTTGTTTAATGCGGTGAAAAAAGTGAATTTGAATGAGCGTTATTGTGCTTTTTACCGGAATGCCACGTATGAAAAAGCCCACGCGATGTGGGCTCCATTATTTAAATTATCGTGATGTTAGTTCAGGATTAACTGGTCAGTAACTTCTGTAGTTTGTCTCTGAGCATCTCAATGTGCGTTCTCTCTGGTGTCTGTTCTTTACAGTGTTCGAGAATGAACTCGATAGAGCTCAATACTGTTCGCCAGCGAGGGGTTTTTGGCAGTGTTTCTACGCGTAGATATTTGTCTAACGTTCGCGTTTGAAGCGTACTGCGGTCTAAGTAGACGCGCCACAAGCCACTCTTTTCTGCGAAAGCAAACTTAGTTTCACCGGTAACCGATTCCCAGTAGATAATGGCGTTGGTCATGGCATCCACTAGAACTTCACGCATCAACTCTTGTTTATTTTTGCCTTCGCCAGTTGCCTTATCAGCTAGGCGAGTAAACTCACCACCCAGCTCTTTCAGTTGTTGCAGCTTGTCCTTATCACCTTCAAAGGCATAGCTAGAAAGCGCTTCAACAGCCGTTTCAAGGTTATTGATACGGTTTGAGTTAACACCACCGCCAGCATTGAATATGTACATGGTGTCTAGTCCAGAGCCCTCAGGTAACTTGAGGATGTCACTCGGTATGCGCTGACGAGTGTCATCTATATAGATGTCGATATCGCCACAGTAGTGTGCTTGTTCCACTTTCAGGTATTTAGGCGCGATGATTTCGTCGGCCATTGAGCGCTTAAGTTGCTCTTGTCCGCGCCTAAAGAGTTTAGCTGCCGCTTCATTGGCAAAGCGAATACGTTGGTCATCACGAATGCAGATGATGGCCTCTGGTGCAGATTCTAGCTGCTCGAGTAAACGTCCTTGAGTTTCTAGCAAGTTAGCTTCAACCATCGCTCTGTGCTTGAGTTCTAGTTGTAGTTGGTCGTTCTCAAGGCGTCTCTGCTCAGCTTTACTTGCTGAGAGATGCGCTGTGATTCGAGCTGCTAGTTCTTGTTTGTTGAATGGCTTAGACAAATAGTCATTCGCGCCAGCTTCGAAGCCGCGTACACGGTCTTCTGCTTGGTTGAGGGCGGTCAGCATTATGATTGGTAATTGCGCATGGTCATATTGCTTACGCAGTGTTTCACACACTTGATAGCCGCTCATGCCTGGCATCATGATGTCGAGCAGCAGTAGCTCTGGCTTCTCTTTTTCAATCAACTCGATGGTTTCAGGGCCATCGCAGGCTGTACGTACTCGATAACCCTCCAGTTTCAAGAAACTGTCTAGTACACGTAGGTTAACGGGTTCATCATCCGCGATAACCAGAAGTGGGCCATCAGGGTTCTCATTGATGACGCTGTTTTCCTGCTGCGTATTATCAATCAAATCAGGCGCTTTGAAGTGTGAGTAGCTACCTGACTCGTTGTAGTTTTTAAGTTCTTCTTCTGTTGCTAGAGGTAGAGTGAAGCTGAACGTAGTGCCAAGCATTGGTTGGCTACTTACGTACAATGAACCACCCATTAATTCAATTAACTGGCGACTGATCGACAGACCAAGGCCTGCACCTTGGCGATAGTTACTGGCGTCTTGGCCTGCTTGAATCAGAGGTTCGAAGATATGTTCAAGGTACTCTGCTGGTATGCCTTGACCTGTATCGACCACTTGCACACGAATGTTGTCGTCGATGACACTCGCAGAGATAACGATTTTACCTTCTGATGTGTATTTGATGGCATTGCCGACCAAGTTATACATTACCTGCTCAAGGCGTTGAGGATCAGACGAGACTAGCCCTAAATCGCTTGGTACTTGGTTAATGATACGAATCGGTTTATTGCCCAATAGGTGGTGAGATAGCTCAAGTACCAAGTTAGTGGCAGCAGAAAGATCAACGGCAGATTTCTTAATATCCAAACTGCCGTAACGCATCTTGTGATAATCAAGCAGGTCATCAACCAAGGTTGCTAGTCGCTGACCACTGTTGATGATGATATCCAGCTGATATTTCTGGTTAGCCGGAATAGGGCCATTTGCACCTGATATCAGTGCTTCAGCAATACCAACCATACCGTGCAGAGGTGTTCTCAACTCGTGTGAGGTGGTTGCTAAGAATTCATCTTTGAGTTTGTTGGCGAGCTGTAACTCATCATTTTGTTTCTGAATGGTCTTAAGGTTGTCCTCAAGTTCATCATTTTGACTCTTGATCAGCTGCATCTTGTCACGAATCGAGCGCTGCATTCGCTCAAAGCTGACAGCCAAGCGACCGATTTCGTCTTTGCGCTCTGTATTGATCATGGTTTCATCAAGGTCTCCGGCAGAGACTTTCTCGGCTGCCCATGTCAGTTTAAGCAGCGGGGAGGTGATGAAGTTTGATAAATAGTGCGATGCAACCACCACCAGAATGATGGCGGTGAGCATGACGATAACGAAGATCTTTTCTAGCTGGTGAATACGTGTGAAGGCTTCTTTTTCTGGAAGCTCAACGACCAAAGCCCAAGTGGCGTACTTAAGCTCAATAGGTGTATAGGCCGCAATGATGGCTTGATTCTGAGTGTTATCGAATGTGCCAACAGCGGTTTCGCCAGCCAGTGCTTTGTCCACTACATCTAGGCTTAGATTGATAGATTCTTGCGAATGAGCGAGGCTACGAGGTAAGTGGTCACTACCAACGAGCAAAGTTTGAATGTTAGAGCTCTTGTTTAGATCGGCAATCAGCTTAGTGATGCCGTTGATTGGCAGCCTAAACATCGCGTAACTGTGTAAGTAACCCTGCTGCACAATAGGTGCACCTAACCATGCCGTCTGTTTACCGTTCTCGTCCTTAAAGTCAGAGACAATAACTGGCGTGTAATCTTCATTTGACTTGCGTCGGTCTGTGACGTCTTTGGCCAGGCGCTTGAAGGTAATACCTAGGTTTGAGTCCTTGTACTTACCAGTCAGCAAGTTAGTGCCGTAATCGTCATTTTTAAAGACGGAGTAAGCAACGTTTCCGTTGATATCAACCAATAAAATATCGTCAAAATCGGAGCGCTTAAGCAACTCTAGATAGGCGTTATGATAGCGCTTATGCAGTAGGCGATAACGTTCACTACCAATATAGCTGCTCGATTCTGGAAGAATGGATGTTTTGATCTGATCACCAGAACCTTGGATATAACGTTGCTGAGCATTGCTGCGAGCTTCGTCAATATCCAAGCCTAGGCGTTGGAAGGCATTGATTAAGCCATAGAAGCGTCCGCCACTGGCATTGGCTAGTTCTGAACGAACAAAGCCCATGACTTGGGATTCTTGAGCCTGTAGGTAGTCGACAATCTGTTGTTGCTTAGTATCACGAACAGAAACAAGGTGCGAAGTGCTTTGTTCCTGAAGATCCTGACTGTGCGATTGAAGGAAAAATATCGCGATAAGTGTCACTGGAGTAATACTAAGGACAAGAAATGCCAGCATTAGGGTGTTTTGAAGGCGCTTAAACTTCTGCTTACGATAAAATCTAAACATAAATTGGGTACTACTTTCCTTTGATGTACTGCTAAAAGGGGCGAAAACAAGTACAGAGAATAGAATTAATGGTTTCCAATTTAACGAAATTAACGAGTTTTTTTACTTTGACAAGTAAGTGGTATTTAAAGCGTGTGCAAAAGCTCACTTTTATAGACTTTTGACAAAAATATGAACAGACAGCGCAGGTAATGACCCTGCGCTGTGCTAGAGAGGCTACTTGTTTGCGTGGTAGATCGCGAATTTGGTGGTCTTATTTAGAGTCGCGCATTTTCCAAATGCTTGCTCAATAATTGGGATGTATTTTAAGAAGCTGTTGGCAACAATGATCAGCTCACCAGAACGGTTTAAATACTGTGGAGCCTGCGCCAGAAGGGTTTCTGTTGCACTGTAGCTCGTATCCAAGCCCGAGTGGAATGGTGGGTTGCTGATAATGAATTGATAGTCTTGCGCTGTATCTGAATAGACATCAGAAGCGAAAACTTTGCCCGTTAAGCCGTTCGCTTCCAAAGTTGCTTGGCTAGACGCTACTGCAAACGCACTGATGTCGCACATCTCAAGTTCAATATCAGGGTTGCGAGAGGCCATCACCGCACCGAGTACACCGGCACCGCAACCGAAGTCCAACACTTTGCCCTTCAACGTTGGTAATGTATCTAGCAGAAGCTGGCTACCGACATCAAATTCACCATGGCTAAATACACCTGGCAGGCTTTTTACGGTAAGTGACTGCTCACCAATGTTCACCGTGTAGGTTTTAAACCAGTCTTGTAGGTTAAAAGCGGCTGGCTGCTCAAAGCATTGACCCCAGTAGAAAGAGCAACGACGCGCTGAATCGTATTTTACGACCTTACCGTAAGCGGCAAACATCTTCTCAATGCTTTTCACGCCAGAGCGGTTCTCACCAACCACAACAATCTCAGTGTCCTTGCCTAGTTTGGCAAACAGCATTGCCAGCAAAAATTCAGCTTCAGCTTTTGCTTTTGGCCAGTACAACATCACTAAGTCAGCTTTGGTCTCTTCGGTAAACTCAGCGCCGTAAAAACGTTGGATCTTGCTGTAGCCTTCAAGCTGACGGTAGTAGCTGTAGTTTGAAGTAAATACAGAGACTGATTCACAGTGTTTTGCTAACTCAACAGGGAATAAGTCTTCAGCCTCACCGGCAACTAAAACATGTTTACCTTCAAAGTAGGCAAGTTGGCGCTCAGCAATCTGGCTTGGGGCAATATAAGCTGACATAGGACACTCTATTGAATCGTTAGCAAAAAATGAGGGCGGATTTTCGCATAATCCGCCCAAAGCTTGAAGCGTTTAATACTCGTTCGGCAAGTAAGTGATTGAAGAGCGGTTTAACTCTTGTCTTGCTGATTTAAAAAGTCCTTAAACTCTTCATCGTAGATGTTAAATAGAACAATGGTAATCGCAAAAATCAGCGGGCCGTAGATAAGACCAATCAGTCCGAATAGTTGGATACCACCCAGTAGCGAGAAGAAGATCATTAGGGTGTTCATACCCGCACTGCCTTGCATTAACAGCGGTCGTAGTAGGTTATCTATCGAGCCAACAATCGCCACGCAGTAAACGGTTAGGAAGATAGCCCAAGTCGTGTCACCGGTTAAGAACAAGTAAGCCGCCGCCGGGATCCAAATTAGCGCAGTACCTACTACTGGGATGAAAGAGGCAAAGCCCATCATGGTGCCCCAGAATAGGCCTGGGAAGCCAGCAATCCACATACCGAAACCACCAGCTATACCTTGTGCGATTGCAGTTAGGAATGATCCCATCACTGCTGATTTCGATACTTGCTCAATCTCAGCGAGAAGTTTGTCTTCTTGGCTGCGAGACAGAGGAAGAATGTGGCGAACCACACTGATGATTTTGTCATGATCTCTTAGTAGGAAGAACAGAACGAACAGCATCAAGAAGAAGTCCATCAAGAAGTTGGTCGCATCACCAAGGATCTTTGCACTGATGCCGACAAGCTTAGAGCCAAAGCTCGTCGCGAACTCGCCAACTTTTTGTGCGATAGCCTTAGGCTCAATGTTATCGAAAGGCAGGTAGTTATTTACGAACGACAGCGCTTTAACCACGATAGGGTGCTCAAACAGGGTTTGAATACCGCCATGTGTGACCCATTGATAAGTGTTTTGAGAAAATAGAGAGCCTTGCTGCACAATCGCTGCAAATACTGCCAGTAAAGGGATAACAATAATAAAGGTTAAGATCACACAAGATAGCAAGGAGACGAGGTTTGCTTTGTTCGGGATCTTCTTTTCAAGCCACTCATGGATCGGAAACATTAACAGTGAAATGATGAAGGCCATCACGATTGAGTTAACGTATGGTTCTATAAGTAAGTAACAAGCATAAGCTGCAGCGAGCAGCGCAATGATGATTACCCAGTGACTGGAATTGATTTTAATTTTTTCTGACACGGTAATGGTCTCTATATTTGCGTTCTGAGTTTATAATGGCTGCAAAACAGAGAGTTAGCAATGAGGAGTTTTGATTATGGGATGCTGTAATAAAGATAAGAAATGCCAAGATGAAGAGCAGCAAACGAAAAAAGAGATCCCTTGGTTCAGAATGTTCCTTGGTACGCTGATGCTGTTGGTTTTCTTGTTCTGGGAACGTTAAGCGCTTTGCCGACATTGGATGACGGATGTGAAAGGGAGGTTCCCTTAAAAAAGCTGAGTGCCATCCATTAAAAAGGGCTGCGTTAATGCAGCCCTAAATTCAATCAGTTAGCGACTTATCAGCGCTTATGATTATTTGCTTTCTGCAGCAATAATCGCAAGAGAGCGGTCAGCGGCTTCTAGTGTCGCATCAATCTCTTTTGAACCGTGAGCAAGCGATGTGAAGCTTGCTTCGAATGCTGAAGGTGCAAGGTACACACCGTGATCTAACATTAGGTGGAAGAAGCGCTTGAAGCGTTCTACATCACACTTAGTTACATCTTCGTAGCAAGTTACAGCCTCTTGCTCAGTGAAGAAGAAACCAAACATGCCACCAACTTGGTGAACCAGCATTGGAATGCCGTGCTTGTCAGCAAGTTGCTTGAAGCCACTCGCTAGCTGCTTAGTTTTTGATGCTAGACGCTTCTCGTTGCCTTCTTCACGTAGAAGGTTCAGACATGCATAGCCTGCAGCCATTGCTACTGGGTTACCAGAAAGAGTACCCGCTTGGTAAACTGGACCCGTTGGTGCGATGTATTGCATCACGTCTTTACGACCACCAAAAGCACCTACAGGCATACCGCCACCGATAACTTTACCTAGACACGTTAGGTCTGGCTTGATGTTGTAGTAAGCCTGCGCACAGCCTTCAGCCACACGGAAACCTGTCATCACTTCATCAAAGATCAGTAGTGCGCCTTCTTGGTCACAGATCTCACGTAGACCTTCGTGGAAGCCTTCTACTGGTGGGATACAGTTCATGTTGCCCGCTACAGGTTCAACGATGATACAAGCGATCTCACCTTTGTTTGCTTCAAACAGCTCACGCACAGAGTCTAGGTTGTTGAATGTCGCCGTTAGTGTGTGCTTAGCGAAGTCTGCTGGTACGCCTGGAGAGCTTGGCTGACCTAGAGTCAAAGCGCCAGAACCTGCTTTTACAAGTAGGCTGTCTGCGTGGCCATGGTAGCAGCCTTCAAACTTAAGAATTTTGTCACGGCCAGTAAAGCCACGAGCAAGGCGAATTGCGCTCATCGTTGCTTCAGTACCTGAGCTAACCATACGTAGCTGTTCCATTGAAGGAACCATCTCAGACACAAGCTCAGCCATTTTGATTTCAGTTTCCGTTGGAGCACCGAAGCTAAGGCCACGTTGAGCCGCTTCAATTACTGCATCACGGATAACAGCGTGGTTGTGACCAAGGATCATTGGACCCCAAGAGCCAACGTAGTCGATATATGCTTTACCATCAGCATCAAAAATAAGTGGGCCATCAGCGCGTTCAACGAAGATTGGAGAACCACCTACGCCATTGAATGCACGAACTGGAGAGTTTACGCCACCAGGAATAGTTTGCTGTGCTTTTTCGTACAGCTCTGCTGATTTGGTCATTGATATATCCTCTTTTGACTGTCGGACCAATTGGCAGGCATTGTACCTATCCATAATCCAACTAGGAATGGTTTCGCTGATATAATCGCCCGAATCTGATTGTTTTGTGTGGTTGCACATTCATTTTGTTTTTATTTGATGAGTTTTTAGCAGGAAAAACGGCGATCAGGTGGTGAATACTTGAACGTTTCAGTCAGGTATTGGATAATCAGCAGAATATAAGAAAACACTCAACAACTATGGTCTCGAATTAGATTTGTATCATGTTGTTTTTGACACAGGTAAGAGAGGTTGTCGTGAGCGAAGCAAATATCCCATTGTCTTTTTCTGATGCAGCAGCTACCCGCGTACAAACGCTGATTGCTGAAGAAGAAAACCCAGAACTAAAACTGCGTGTATACATTACAGGTGGTGGTTGTAGTGGTTTCCAATACGGCTTCACATTCGATGAAAAAGTAAATGATGGCGACACTACGATTGTAAACAGCGGTGTAACACTGGTTGTTGACCCAATGAGCCTACAATACCTAATGGGTGGTGTGGTTGATTATACAGAAGGTCTCGAGGGTGCACGTTTCTTCGTAAACAACCCAAATGCAACAACTACATGTGGTTGTGGTGCATCATTCAGCGTATAGGCCGAGATTAACGTCGCTTAATTGAAAGCCATATTCGAAGCATCGTAAACGCCGGACTTATGTTCGGCGTTTTTGTTTTTTACACCCTTCATTTTCACTTCCCATTTAGTACACGGCATATTTTTCAAACTGTCGATAGTGTCCAACTTCATTTGTCCTTGGTCTGTTAAGGTTACTCATGTGCATCAGGAAGTTGCACACGATGCGATTGAGCTAATTTACGCGCCTAATGCGCCAGAAAAGGATTTGCTATGCCCACTCTATTTTCTAACTCGCCACTTTTTCAGAAACTTAAACAGCCGTGGTTGGTCTCTCTGACTTTGGTCATACTGCTTTCTATCTGGCTGGGTTTAGGTGTGGGACAAGCCGAAGAGTCACCAGAGCGAAAAGCGACAGAGATTCCATTAGCTAAGGTTTCCTACCAAACATTTACCTCATCACCCACCTTTAGGACCATTGATTTATACGGTCGAACAGCACCAGATCGACACGCACGTCTAGGCGCAGAAGTTGCAGGAAAGGTCGTCAGGCTGAACGTTGCCAAGGGTGATAGCGTTAAAGCAGGTCAAGCCATTGCTCAGATCGATAAAGGTGACTTGGAAATACAGTTAGAACGAGCATCAGCTCTGTATCGCCTAAAGCAGAAAGAGTTTAAAGCGGCGCAGTCACTCAAGAAAAGAGGGCTGCAAGGGGAAATTGCTTACACCACTGCAGAGGCTTCGTTAACAGAAGCGAAAGCTATGATGCGCAATGCGGAGTTGGCTTTAAAGAATACTGTGACTACTTCGCCTTTCTCGGGTGTGGTTCAAGATTTAATGGTCGAGCTCGGTGATTTCGTTGGAGTTGGCGACCCCGTTGCTGGTGTGATTGACCTTGACCCTCTGGTGATCAAAGCGGATGTCAGTGAGCGTCATATTCAGCATCTGTTAGCCAATCAAGATGCATTGGTTCGTCTACTTGGCAGAGAGGAAGTAGAAGGGCGATTACGTTATGTGTCTCGAATCTCTTCAGCTTCTACTAATACCTTCCCAATCGAAATTGAAATCGATAACTCTGATGGCTTACTGCCCGCCGGTGTCAGTGCTGAAGTAAAACTCAATCTAGAAACAAGAGATGCTATCAAGGTGACTCCTGCGATGTTGGCATTAGACGAAGCGGGTAACCTAGGAGTTAAAACTCTGGTGTCAGTTGATGATGCGCCAAGCGTTAAGTTTGTCGGCATACAGCTAGTGAAGGCGGAGCAAGATGGAGTTTGGCTCACGGGCTTAGGTCAACAGGTCGATATTATTACCGTCGGACAAGGCTTTGTACGTGATGGTGATTCGGTGATTGCGGTTGAGCAAGGTGCTGAACTCTCAAATACAGTGGCTGAGTAGGAGATAACTGATGTATTCAATTATTGATGCAGCTTTGTCTCGTGCTCGCACCATGCTTTCTCTGTTGGCGCTTATTTTGGTTGCAGGTGTTATTACCTATATCACGATACCTAAGGAGTCGAGCCCCGATATTACCATCCCGATTATCTATGTTTCAGTTGGGCATCAAGGGATCTCACCAACCGATGCTGAGCGTCTGTTAGTTCGACCTATAGAACAAGAGCTTAGATCCATTGAAGGCGTAAAAGAGATGAATTCAACCGCCGCAGAAGGCCATGCTTCTGTGGTGTTGGAGTTTAATGTTGGGGTTGACCTTACCAAAGCGATGGCCGATGTGCGTGACGCCGTTGATCTTGCTAAGCCAAAACTGCCAGAAGACAGCGATGAGCCGACGGTTAATGAGGTGACGCTCGCCTCTGAGCAACCTGTTCTGTCTGTGGTGTTATTCGGTACTGTTCCTGAACGCACCATAGTGCAAATTGCTCGAGAGCTTGGAGATAAATTAGAGAGCTATCGCCAAATATTAGAGGTCGATATAGCGGGTGATCGGGAAGACATTGTGGAGATCATTGTTGATCCCCTATTGATGGAGAGCTACAGCCTAGATCAAGCCGATATCTATAACCTGATTGCGCTAAATAACCGCGTTGTAGCGGCTGGGTTTGTTGATACTGGTTATGGTCGATTCTCGGTCAAAGTCCCTTCGGTGTTTAACTCCTTAAAGGATGTGCTTGAGTTACCTATCAAAGTGGATGGCAAACAGGTCGTTACTTTTGGTGATGTAGCCACAGTTCGTCGAGCGTTTCGAGATCCGGAGAGCTTTGCGCGTTTAGATGGGAAATCTGCGGTAGTCTTGGATATCAAGAAGCGAGCGGGTGAGAACATCATTGAAACCGTAGAGCTGGTGAAAGCGGTAATGGCTGGGGCTCAGCAGCAAGCTGAGTGGCCAAACAATCTGTTGGTTAAATACACTTGGGATGAATCGAAAGATGTGAAGATCATGCTCAATGATCTTCAAAACAACATCTTATCCGCCATCATTCTGGTGGTGATCGTAATCATCGCGATTCTTGGCGTGCGTACTGCTTTGTTAGTCGGCATCTCAATTCCTGGCTCATTCCTCACGGGGTTATTGGTTCTCTCAGTATTTGGGTTAACCGTTAACATTGTAGTGCTGTTCTCTTTGATTATGGCGGTGGGGATGTTGGTCGACGGCGCGATTGTGGTGACTGAATTTGCCGACAGGAGAATGCAAGAGGGAGAAGGACGCAAAGATGCCTATCGAGATGCCGCTAAGCGGATGGCGTGGCCGATAACGGCATCAACCGCAACCACTTTAGCAGCGTTTGCTCCGTTGCTGTTCTGGCCGGATGTGACGGGCGAATTCATGAAGTATCTCCCGTTAACTCTGATCGCGACTTTAACAGCTTCATTGATTATGGCACTGCTGTTCGTGCCTGTATTAGGTGGCTTGATTGGTAAGCCTCAATACGTATCCCCTCAGAACCAAGCTCGAATGGTCGCCCTGCACAACGGCGATTTTTCTCAAGCGACAGGCTTAACCAAGGCGTATTACCACACACTTTCTTTAGCGATTAAGCACCCGCTTAAAATTCTGTTTAGCGCGATACTACTCGCGGTTGCGGTAGGCTTTACTTACTCCAAAGCAGGTCTAGGAGCCGAGTTTTTCCCTGAGGTTGATCCGCCATTCTTTAACGTTAAAGTGCGCTCGCATGGTGATCTTTCTATTCAAGAAAAAGATGAGATCATGCGCGATATTGAACAGGTGATGTTAAATCATGACGAGTTCGATACGGTTTACACGCGAACGGGGGGCGATGATCAGATTGGTTTGATCTCGATTACACCGGTCGATTGGCAATACCGCCGCAGCGTTAAAGCGATCATCGAAGAACTTAAGGAGCAAACCGATCAATACGCTGGGGTTGAGATCGAATATAAGTTCCCAGACGCTGGTCCTCCAGTTGAAAATGACTTGGTGATCGAGCTGTCGGCTAAAACTCCCGAGCAGCTTAATCAGGCAGCAAAGATTGTAAGAAGCTGGGCGGATGGTAATCAAGCACTGACCAATATCAGTGATACCGCGAGTAAAGATGGCATAGACTGGAAGGTGGATATCCGCCGTGACGATGCCGCGCGTTTTGCAGCTGATGCCACCTTGGTGGGTAATACCGTTCAATTTGTAACGAATGGCTTAAAAATTGGTGATTATCTTCCTGATGACTCAGCAGAAGAAGTCGATATCTTGGTGCGTTATCCGAATGATAAAAGGGATATCGGACGCTTCGACCAGCTAAGAGTCAAAACGCCAGCAGGCCTGGTTCCGATAACCAATTTTGCTCAGATCGTTCCAGACCACAAGCAAGACACCATCAAGCGCCTTGATGGTAAGCGAGTCGTCAACATCATGGCAGATATGGAAGAAGGATATAACCTTGCTTTAGAACTGCTAAAGATCGAGCAGGCGTTAAGTGAGCTAGGGCTTCCAGATAGCGTAGATTTTCGTATTCGTGGTCAAAATGAAGAGCAGGAGAACTCGTCAGCCTTTTTGCAAAGTGCATTCTTAGTAGCACTAGCGGTGATGGCTTTGATTCTTATCACTCAGTTCAACAGCTTCTATCAAGCCTTCTTAATTCTAAGTGCAGTCTTGTTCTCTACGGTTGGCGTGTTCGTTGGCTTACTGATTTTCCAACGCCCGTTTGGCATTGTGATGTCGGGTATTGGAGTAATAGCACTCGCCGGCATAGTGGTGAACAACAATATCGTGCTGATTGATACTTATAACCAGCTCATCAAAAGAGGCTTAGATAAGCGAGATGCGATTCTGAGAACGGGTGTTCAGCGTTTAAGGCCTGTAATGCTCACGACGGTTACGACTATCTTAGGTTTAATGCCGATGGTGTTAGAGATGAACATCGACCTGATTAATCAAAAGATAGAGTTTGGCGCGCCAAGTACCCAATGGTGGTCGCAGCTCGCGACTGCTATTGCTGGTGGTTTGGCGTTTGCCACGGTGCTGACCTTGGTGCTGACTCCTTGCTTGTTGATGCTAGGGCGGAACAACAAACCTGAAAAACACTAGACGGGAGTGTTACGTGAACATAAAAAAGAGCGCCTTGATGGGCGCTCTTTTCATTTTCTATTCTGCTGTGAAGCTACAAGCTACAGGTATTGAACTTACTAGTTCGTCGCTAGCAACTGACCGTATCGCTCAAGGTTCTTCAATCGAATCTCTGAGTTTGCAATAAAGGTTGCTTTTGCCTTACCCGTTAGCGACTTAGATTGAGGTAATTTCACAGTACGCGCATTCTTGTGAACGCCATTAACTAAGAACTCGTAGTGCAAGTGTGGGCCAGTTACACGACCTGTGCCGCCCAGAGTACCAATAGTTTGACCTTGCTTGACTCGTTGACCTGTTTTCACCATACGCCTCTTCATGTGCAAGTACTTAGTGATGTAAGTATTACTGTGTCGAATGAACACGTAGTTACCGTTGAACTGGTTATAGCCAGATTTCTGTACGATACCATCACCGGCGGCCCAGATAGGTGTACCAACAGGTGCTGCATAGTCGGTACCTCGGTGAGCACGAACCTTACCGGTTACTGGGTGTTTTCGGCGTGGGTTGAAGTTTGATGTTACACGACGAAAATCAATAGGAGAGCGCAGGAAGGCTTTCTTCATCGCTCGGCCGTTTTCGTCGTAGTAGTTACCGCTTTTATCGTCTAATACCGCAGTAAATGAATCGCCTTGGTTGGTAAAAATAGCAGCCATGATCTTGCCTCGGCCAATCACTTCACCTTCAACCACTTTCTCTTGGTATAAGATTTTAAAGCTGTCGTTTTTACGAATATCTAATGCAAAGTCGATATCCCAACCAAAGATACCCGCAAGCTCCATGATTTGGTTAGCGGTTAGTCCTGCGCTGACGCCTGCATTCCAGAAGTTAGAGGTAATATTGGCTTCGGCATAGTTGTATTGGTAAGCCACTTCTTTTTTATCAAAACTTGAAGTGAATGAATCGCCAAACTTGGTGATTTTGAAGCTTTCAAACGCGCTTAGTTGGCGTTTGAGCTGAATAAGGTCGTTGTTCTCATCGAATCCGAACTGCAGCACATCACCTGGTCTTAGGTTCGAGAGCTGCTTTTTGATGTCTTGATTGGTATTGAGAAGGTTGAGTAACAAGCGGTATGAGAGACCAATACGTTCAAATAAAACAGAAGTGCTTTCGCCAGAGCGAACCGTGTATTTTTCCCAGTTAAGTACAGCCGTTGGTGGCGCGTCATTCGAGCTTACTAGCGCAGAAGCATCGATGCTCAAAGGGTAGTGTTTTCCTACAACAAGCGCGCCCGTATCGTCACGTAAGCTGTTGACGTCGGGAAGTAAGAAGAGCGCTATGAAAATTATGGCACTAAAAAATGCGATAAAAGCCCGGTGCAATATAGGAAGGCGTGCAAAAATAGACAACATGTTCCGGTTCGTTCTGTAAATATTATGAAAATCGGCGACGGAATAGTGTAACTGGTTTCAAAATACATCGCTATTCAAGTAAGATGTCTAACTATTATATTTTTGCCAAATCTGTGGGAGTGAACAAAAATGGCGAGTATTGAAGCTGCACTAGCCGAGATCAAACGTGGCGTAGAAGAACTAATTCCAGAAGACGAGCTGATTGCTAAATTAAAAGAAGGTCGTCCTTTACGCATTAAACTGGGTGCCGATCCAACGGCTCCAGATATCCACCTAGGCCATACGGTTATCTTTAACAAGCTTCGTGCTTTCCAAGAGCTGGGTCATGAAGTGACATTCCTGATTGGTGATTTCACTGCAATGGTTGGTGACCCATCAGGTAAAAACTCAACGCGTCCACCACTAAGCCGTGAAGACGTATTGAAGAATGCTGAAACTTACAAAGAGCAAGTATTCAAAATTCTAGATCCTGCGAAAACACAAATTCGTTTCAACTCTGAGTGGCTATCTGACCTTGGCGCAGAAGGTATGATTCGTCTTGCTTCTAACCAAACGGTTGCTCGTATGCTTGAGCGTGATGACTTTAAAAAGCGTTACGCTGGTGGTCAACCAATCGCTATCCACGAATTCATGTACCCACTTCTACAAGGTCACGACTCTGTTGCACTAGAGAGCGACGTTGAGCTTGGCGGTACTGACCAGAAGTTTAACCTGCTAATGGGGCGTGAACTGCAAAAAGCAGCAGGTCAAAAACCACAAGCGG
Organism: Vibrio sp. 070316B; assembly: GCF_013114115.1. NCBI lineage: Bacteria > Pseudomonadati > Pseudomonadota > Gammaproteobacteria > Vibrionales > Vibrionaceae > Vibrio > Vibrio sp. 070316B. Next base: position 30,247 of record NZ_VTYC01000029.1, read on the forward strand.
TACTGATGATGCCGCTACTTGTTGGTCTAGACGGCGTTAAGAAGATGTCTAAGTCTGCACACAACTACATCGGTATTAGCGAAGCACCAAGCGAAATGTTTGGTAAGATCATGTCTATCTCTGACGATCTAATGTGGAGCTACTACGAGCTACTTTCTTTCCGTCCACTTGAAGAAGTGGCAGAGCTGAAAGCTGGTGTTGAAGCGGGTAAAAACCCACGTGACGTGAAAGTACTTTTGGCTAAAGAGATCATTGCTCGTTTCCACAGTGAAGCGGATGCTGATGCTGCAGAGCAAGAGTTCGTTAACCGCTTTGCTAAAAACCAAGTGCCAGATGATATGCCTGAGTTCGAATTCGAAGCGGGCCTACCAATTGCTAACGTTCTAAAAGAAGCGGGCCTAGTAAACTCGACTTCTGATGCGATGCGTATGATCAAGCAGGGTGCTGCTAAGATCGAAGGCGAGAAAGTTGAAGACAACAAACTGGTACCAGAAGCTGGTACAGCTGTTTATCAAGTAGGTAAGCGTAAGTTTGCTCGTATTACTATCAAGTAATAACGTACATCAATGATTGAATAAAAGGCATCTACGGATGCCTTTTTTATTGACAGAAAGTTGACGAAGAATTTTTTACAGGATTGCTACACTATGCGCGCTGTCGAACTGACAGTAATTTTGGAGATTTTTATGAACAATACCGACCATCCTCCTAGTTTGAATGGAGAAGAATAACCTGTCTCGGTATTGATCTATTGTCCTGCCGTTCAGGTAGGGTATCTTTGTTTTCCCTTCATTCTTTTCCACACTCTAGATTCTAACAAGTTGACACATCAGTGCTTTAAGCTCTTGGTGCGCTCAGTTATATGCTTTATGTATCGAGTTATACGCTCTTGGTGTACACCGCTTTATGCTTGTGAAGTACTCACTGTAGGCTACTTGTTTTGATGGTCGTTACCTTTGCCAATCGGGAGATTCGCCATGACGGTAATGAACAACACTTTTTTATCTATTGAAGCTCTGTACTCAGAGCAAGACATCCAAGCTGTATCGAATGCATTTCAGCAATATGGGCGTGAACAGCAGGTCAGGCTTTTGAACTGTATGCCGCTTGAAGATGCAGTACTTGTATTAGGGCAATGCTCTCTAAGTACGATTCAAGCTCTACTTAGTGAGCTAGAGGAGCAAGGCTTTGAAAAGCGTTCGCGACATCTAGCTCACCAACTAGGGCTAATCTATTCAGAGGTTGAGCCTCAACAGGGTTACCTTTCTACAGGTGTATTAAGCCATGTTAGACAGCGTATCGGTTGGATTATTGCGCTGGCACTGCTAGGCATCGTTTCTGGGCTTATCATTGCTCAGTATGAAGATATCCTAAGCCAGTTGGTACTGCTGGCTATCTATATGCCAGTTATCGCTGCAGCGGGAGGTAACACGGGAACACAAGCCGCTACTCTGGTGATTAGAGCCTTAGCCACTGGTGAATTGAAAAAACGCCAGTGGGCCAATGTTCTATGGAAAGAGTTTAGAGTAGCGATTTGCTTAGCACTGGCGATTGCCGCGGTAATGATTGGACGTATCTTGTTGTTCAGTGAAAACCAGTCTACTGGTGGTTACGACATTAACATGATTGCCTTTGCTATCGCTGTTGCTCTGTTTATTCAGGTGACAATATCGACGGTTCTTGGCGGCGGGTTGCCTATCGTGGCTCGTTTGTTCAAGTTGGACCCTGCAGTGCTAGTGAGCCCGGTATTAGCATCAATAGTAGACATCTCGGGGATGTGGATCTATTTCACTGTCGTAAATGCGTTTTTAGGCATCGCCTAGCGCTTATTAAATAGTAACAGCACTTCGAAAATAAAAATGGCGCTAAAGATCTAAGATCTTCAGCGCCATTTTTATTGTGTCATAAACCGCTTACAACAAACGGCTCGCTATTTGGACTGGCTCTGTGTTTGACTGTATTCAATCACATCTTTATAAAAAGCACGTTCAAACTGCGTAATCGGTGCTTCTACTGGTTTGTCTGGGTCTTGCTCTTCAGGGAAGTAGTCACGAACAAATTGCACAAACAGAGAGCTTGGCTTCCCAGACTCATCCAAACCATATCCCGCCATATTGTAGGTTCCGTACAAAGAACCACTCTTAGCTATGATATTGCTTTGAATCGGCGCTTTCCTCATGCTTTGTCGGTACTTAAGCGTTCCATTCATGCCTGATGTTGGCATGGCCTCGATCAGCTTGAGCTGTGAGTCGTTTTCCCAGATATAACGAAGCACTTTAGCCATGGTCTGCGATCTCATTCGGTTGTTTCTAGATAATCCAGAACCATCAACGAGCTGCGCTTTGCTGAGGTCGATATTCGCTTTGGTCAGCAGTATCTGTTTTATTGCTTCAGTGCCGTTATTGAAACTGCCCGGCTGCACATAAAACTTTGCTCCCAAGGTTTTGGTTAGGTTGTCTGCGATCAGGTTATCTGATTTTTTTAGCATGGTATCGAGCAGTTCTGGAAGTTTCGCTGAGTGATGACTAGCCACTAATGTCGCTTTGTTTGTGCCTTCTTTAGCTGCAATGAGTACATCACCCTTTACTTGTATTTTCAGCTCTTTGAGTAGTGAGTTCACCACTTGAGAGGTGTAAAGCTCAGGATTTTGAATCGCGAACTTTAGTGGTAGTGGCTTCTTACGTTCCACTAAGCAGCCAGAGAGCGTGTACGAGTTGTTTGGCGTTGTGATGAGCTCTAAGTCGCACTGGGTGGCTTTTTGTCCTGAACGCGTCACTGTGGCTGCATTGGTTGTCACGTCTATTGGATAATGGGCTGGAATATAGACGCGAGTGCTACCGTTATCTTTTGTATAAATAGAGGCTTGTGCACAGTTGCTGTCTAAGGTCATCGCACTAGAGGGCGCGCTGTAACAAACGCCTAGAATGTCCCAAGGCCAACCAACCGCTCGTTGATAGCCGGTATAAGCCGTGTTATCGAGGTATAAGTTGCCTTTGATGGTTCTGGATCGCGACTTAGCGTACTGAGCTAACAGGCTTTTTAGCTGTTCACGTTGCAGAGTTGGATCGCCACTAAATGAAATGATTGAATCATTGCCAGAACGAAGAATGCTAGTCGTGTAATGAAAGTCATCTCCCAACTCTAGCTTGGCCGCTAAAGCCGTCACCAGTTTTAACGTGCTGGCTGGTGGATAAAAGTCATCGCTATTGGTATTAAGCTCGCTTGAATCATTGCTTAACGATTTGATGATCAAACTCGTACTACTACCATCGGGCAGTCTATCTAGAGGGGCGTATGCGGAAGCGTTAACAGATAAAGCGCTAATGGAAAAACTACATAGCAGTAGTGTGGATAGAAGGCGCATAGAAGATTGTCTTGGATGGCTGGTGTTTTTAGTATACAGATATAAAAAACGCCCGCTAGAGAGCGGGCGTTTTGATTCTCAATTAACTAATGAATCATTAGTCAATCAGAATTAGAAGTCGTAACGTAGACCTAGAGCTAGCTCGTCTTCAGCGTCTGCTTTAGATGCAGGACCGTTAACAAGACCAACAGAACCTAGCTTGTCACCTTCAGAAATTAGGTTGAAGTTGTACGAGATGTACGTACGGAAGTTAGGCTTGAAGTAGTAAGTCGCATCGATTGCAACGTTGTCAGCTGAAGTTTCACCGTCAGTTTCTGCGTTGTTGTACGTTAGCGTGAATGCAGTTTTTTCTAGCGTGTATGCTGTTGCAAATTCGTAACCAGTGTAGTCACCGTTCTTCTTCGCTAGCTCACCGTCTGTGAATGTACCAGCAAAGTATAGAGCGTCAGTACGGAAAGATGCCGCTAGCATGTACTCGTTTTGCTCGTCTTGGTCAGCGTAACCAGCACCTAGCTTAAAGCCAGAATCGCCGATAGCGTAGATACCAGATAGAGAGTAGCCGTCTGCGTTGTTGTCAACGAATTCGCCACCAGTTTCTGAACGGTCAGCAAAACGGTAGCTTGCTTTAACGCCTAGGTCTTGGAATTGACCTTTGTATGAAACCATGTTGTCAGAACGATCTGCTACAGCAATTTTCATTGCCGCAGAGTTACCGTGGTAAGACATGATATCGGTAAAGTCTGTGATAACACCTAGTGCACCATCGTTTTTACCGTAAGTAACTTCACCGAAGTTACCGCCGATACCAGCGTACGTGTAACGGTTAGTAATGTCACCGTCGTTGTTATCAGTAGAGCCGCCGTTTTCAGCAGTTGTGAATTCACCTTCGTAGAAACCAACACCGTATAGGCCGTCTTGGATTTCAACTTTACCTAGGAAGTTAAGACGTACACGTGTTTTGTCTTCAGCTTTGCCGTCTTTTAGAGATAGACGAGCTTCAGCACGACCACCGATCTCTAGAGAAGTGCCGTTAGAGCTGTATACAGAAGTGCCGTCGATACCACCAGCTTGTTTACCGTCCGCTGCTACTGCGTTAGTAGCAAGAGCTGCAGCAGATACAGCAAGCGCGATCATAGTCTTGTTCATGTTATTATTTCCTAATTACTGTCCATAGAAGTTTTATCAAGGATTTGAACCCTTTTGTGTATTGCCTGTATTAATCAGGCTTCATAACCATGATTAGAACAGAAGTCTGAAAAATGCCAGTGCAATCCATGGGTTACTTTTTACCTCTAAAGTTCCATAGTCAGTTAGTAAAATGATATAAAACTAAAAAATGAACACTGTTTTATTATATTTGTTGTTGTTTAAGTTGTTGTTTTAAAGTGTCTTTTATGAAAGTGTGATCTGCGTTTATTTTGTTTGTTTTTTGTTTTTTTAGGTATTTATTTGTCGTCTTATTGATTAGGTCGTTATTATTCATTTTTGTGATGTCTGTAATTTAGACCTAGATACAGCTTTTATAACGCAAAGTGGAATAAAGATGATTTAGCCATAAAGTTTGTTTACACTAAGCCAAATCGTTTTGTTTCTACTACCCAATAAATACGTTGGGTGTATTTATGTTCGCCAAAGAAAGTTTTGGCATAGAGGTAAAAAATGGAAAAGGTTCCAATGACAGTACGTGGCGCTCAGCAGCTACGTGATGAATTAGATCGCCTACTTAAGCTACGCCCTGTTATCTCAGCAGCTATTGGTGAAGCACGTGAACTAGGTGACTTAAAAGAGAATGCTGAATACCACGCCGCTCGTGAAGAGCAAGGTATCTGTGAAGCTCAAATCCGTGATATCGAATACAAGCTATCTCTAGCTCAGATCATCGATGTAACCCAAATGGAAAACACGGGTAAGATTATCTTTGGTACAACAGTCACTCTGATTGATGTTGATACAGACGAAGAGTACCGTTACCAAATCGTTTCTGAAGACGAAGCCGATATCAAAACTGGCCGTATCTCAGTGAAGTCACCAATTGCTCGTGGTCTTATCGGCAAGATGGAAGGCGACGAAGTGATGATTTCGACTCCTGGCGGTGATAAAGATTACGAAATTGACAAAGTAGAATATATCTAATTGAATTTTCTTTGTTTCTGATAAGTAAAAAGGTCGCTAAATGCGACCTTTTTCGTTTCTCACGCTACACTAAAAGATAAGCGCACTGGCTATCCCTTTGTGAAGCTAGCTTATTATATGGCTAACTTATTTACGTGGAATCTCGATTTTACGTGCTTCTGACTGACGGAACAGTACTAGAACTTTACCGATAGTCTGTACTTTCTCAGCTTTAGTTTCACGTACAATTGCATCGATAATCAGCTGCTTAGTTTCACGGTCTTCTGATGCAACTTTAATTTTGATCAGTTCGTGGTGGTCTAGAGCTAATTCGATTTCCGCTAGAACAGCTTCAGTAAGTCCATTTGCGCCCATTAGCACTACAGGTTTTAAACTGTGAGCTAGGCCCTTTAGATGCTGCTTTTGTTTGGTACTTAGGTTCATTACGCGGCCAATTTTCTTTACTATTAGGGTTGAAAAAACCTATTTTAACGCCATCTAATGCTGAAGACTATAATTTATTCGGCAATTAGTACTTTCCTCCACTTTAGGTATCCAATGAGCAAACAGAAACACTCGGCCAGTTCAGGCCGTTGGTTGAAGGAACACTTCGACGACAAGTACGCAAACGAAGCAAGAAAGAAAGGCTATCGCTCACGTGCTTATTTCAAAATGGAAGAGATTCAAACGAAAGATAAATTGCTGTCTCCAGGGATGACCGTTGTGGATTTAGGTGCAGCGCCTGGTGGTTGGTCTCAATATGCTGCTAAGATTGTTGGAGACAACGGACAAATCATTGCGTGTGACTTGTTACCAATGGATCCAATTGCTGGCGTTAGCTTTTTACAAGGCGATTTTCGTGAAGACGCTGTTCTTGAAGCCTTATTGGAACGTATACAACCAAACATGGTTGATGTCGTGATGTCAGATATGGCACCTAATATAGCGGGCAACAACTCTGTAGATCAGCCTAGAGCTATGTATTTAGTTGAATTAGCTTTGGATATGTGTCGACAAGTTCTAGCTACCGATGGTAGTTTTGTTGTAAAAGTATTCCAAGGCGAAGGGTTTGATCAATACGTTAAAGACGTCCGTGAGATGTTTAAAACGGTGAAAGTCAGAAAACCCGACTCTTCTCGAGCTCGTTCTCGTGAAGTGTTTATCGTAGCCACTGGTTACAAAGGTTAACGATTCTCTTCCAAGAGTGAGAGTTAACAATATGGCTACAGGTTACAAACTGTAGTACCCTACCTTTAATTACAATTAGTTATCGAGAGGCTGACACCTTGAGTGACATGGCAAAAAATTTAATTCTGTGGCTTGTTATCGCAGTAGTGTTGATGTCGGTATTTCAGAGCTTCGGCCCTGGGGAAAGTAACGGCAGAGCAGTAGATTACACCACGTTTGTACAGGAAGTTGGCCAAGGCCAGATTCAAGACGCACAGTTCAATAACAGCGAAATCACTTTCACACGTCGTGGCGGTGGTGCTAAGTATGTAACTTACATGCCTGTTTATGATCAAAAGCTACTTGATGACTTAATTAATCAAAACGTAAAAGTTCAGGGCACACCACCTGAAGAGCAGAGCCTACTTGGCACTATCTTCATTTCATGGTTCCCTATGATCTTACTGATTGGTGTATGGATTTTCTTCATGCGTCAAATGCAAGGCGGTGGCGGCGGTAAAGGCGCGATGTCTTTCGGTAAGAGCAAAGCTCGAATGATGAGCGAAGAACAAATCAAAACGTTGTTTGCGGATGTTGCTGGTTGTGACGAAGCAAAAGAAGACGTGAAAGAGTTGGTTGACTATCTTCGTGACCCAAGTCGTTTCCAAAAACTGGGTGGTAAGATCCCTACAGGTATCCTGTTAGTTGGTCCTCCAGGTACTGGTAAGACATTGCTTGCAAAAGCGATTGCTGGTGAAGCGAAAGTACCGTTCTTTACTATTTCTGGTTCTGACTTCGTTGAAATGTTTGTAGGTGTTGGTGCATCTCGTGTGCGTGACATGTTCGAACAAGCGAAGAAAGCGGCACCTTGTATCATCTTTATCGATGAGATTGATGCGGTAGGTCGTCAACGTGGCGCTGGTGTTGGTGGTGGTCATGATGAGCGTGAACAAACATTGAACCAAATGCTGGTTGAGATGGATGGTTTCGAGGGTAACGAAGGTATTATTGTTATCGCTGCGACTAACCGTCCAGACGTACTAGACCCAGCACTACTTCGTCCAGGTCGTTTTGACCGTCAGGTTGTAGTTGGTCTACCAGACGTACGTGGTCGTGAACAGATTCTTAAAGTACACATGCGTAAAGTTCCACTATCTGGCGATGTTGAACCATCTCTGATTGCTCGTGGTACTCCAGGTTTCTCTGGTGCAGACCTTGCAAACCTTGTGAACGAAGCGGCGCTATTTGCAGCTCGTGGTAACAAGCGCAATGTCTCTATGGTTGAGTTTGAACTGGCTAAAGATAAAATCATGATGGGTGCTGAGCGCCGTTCAATGGTGATGTCTGAGGAAGTGAAAGAGTCAACGGCTTACCACGAAGCCGGTCACGCAATTGTTGGTCGTTTGGTACCAGAACACGATCCTGTGTACAAAGTATCAATCATTCCACGTGGTCGTGCGCTTGGTGTAACCATGTACTTGCCAGAGCAAGATCGTGTGAGCATGTCTCGCCAACATCTAGAGTCTATGATTTCTAGCCTGTACGGTGGTCGTCTTGCTGAAGAACTTATTTACGGTAAAGACAAAGTGTCAACTGGTGCGTCTAACGATATTGAACGTGCAACTGATATTGCTCGCAAGATGGTTACGCAGTGGGGCTTCTCTGAGAAATTGGGTCCTCTTCTTTACGCAGAAGAAGAAGGCGAAGTTTTCCTAGGTCGCGGCATGAGTCAAGCTAAGCACGTTTCTGATGACACGACTAAGCTTATCGATGAAGAGATTCGTATCCTTATCGACCGTAACTACGATAGAGCTAAGAAGATTCTTGAAGATAACATGGATATCATGCATTCGATGAAAGACGCTCTAATGAAGTTCGAAACGATCGATGCAGGTCAAATTGATGACTTGATGGAGCGTAAGCAAGAGATTCGTGATCCAGCTGGTTGGGGTGATCAGGTAAAAGCTGAACCTACAAAGGAAGAAGCAAAACCTGAAGCTAAGGCTGAAGAAGCTAAAGCGGAACCTAAAGCTGAAGAGTCAAAAGTTGAAGAAGTTAAATCTGAATCAGATGATGCTCAAAACAAAGATTCTTAATCGCTAAACTATCAATTAAAACCCTGAGTACGCTCAGGGTTTTTCTGTTTATAGCCTATGGTGTTTTTCCCTTTAAGATCGGCCTTCCATGATATTAAAAGCAAATAATAAAACTCTCGTGTTAGATCGCCCACATGTGATGGGTATCCTCAATGTCACCCCTGACTCTTTCTCTGACGGTGGGAAATTTAACTCACTTGATAATGCCTTACAGCAAGCTGAACGCATGGTTCAAGCGGGCGTTAGCATTATCGATATTGGTGGTGAGTCAACTCGACCTGGCGCTCCTGATGTTTCGTTAGAAGAGGAGCTTGCCCGTGTCATTCCTGCTATTAAAGCCATTCGTGCCAAGTTTGATGTGTGGATCTCGATAGATACCAGTAAAGCGGAAGTGATGCGCCAAGCTGTTGAAGCGGGCGCTGATTTGATCAATGATGTGCGCGCTTTGCAAGAGCCTGGAGCATTACAAGTCGCCGCTGATGCTAATGTTCCGATTTGTCTGATGCACATGAAAGGTCAGCCGAGAACCATGCAAGCTAACCCAAGTTATGATGATGTTCTTCAGGATGTAGAAGCATTCTTGCAAGAAAGGGTAGAAGCGTGTGAGGCGGTGGGTATTTCAAAAGATCAGCTGATCCTTGATCCTGGCTTTGGCTTTGGGAAAACCATCGAACACAATTATCACCTACTAGCGCATCTTGAAAAGTTTCATTCGTTAGGCTTACCTGTTTTAGCGGGGATGTCGAGAAAATCGATGATCTTTAAATTGCTAGACAAGGTTCCGGCCGACTGCATGGTCGCAAGCGTCACTTGCGCGACGATTGCCGCGATGAAAGGCGCACAAATTATTCGCGTTCATGATGTCGAGGAGACACTGGAAGCGATGAAAATAATCGAAGTGATGAACAACAATCACTAAATATAATTAAGGAAAATCACTATGTCTGATAAAAGACGTTATTTCGGCACAGATGGTGTGCGTGGCAAAGTAGGCCAGTACCCGATCACACCTGATTTTGTTCTGAAGCTTGGCTGGGCTGCTGGTCGTGTACTTGCGAAGCAAGGTACAAAGAAAGTTATTATCGGTAAAGATACGCGTATCTCTGGTTACATGTTGGAGTCTGCGTTAGAGGCAGGTCTTGCTGCTGCTGGTTTACAAGCGACGTTCACTGGTCCTATGCCAACACCTGCTGTTGCTTACCTAACACAAACATTCCGTGCTGAAGCGGGCATCGTAATCTCGGCTTCACACAACCCTTATTACGATAACGGTATTAAATTCTTCTCTTCTGAAGGCACTAAACTTCCAGATGATATCGAGCTGGCGATCGAAGCTGAACTTGATAAAGAGATTGAGTGTGTTGACTCTTCTGAGCTTGGTAAAGCAGTTCGTCTAAACGATGCGGCAGGTCGATACATTGAATTCTGTAAGAGCACGTTCCCGAATCAAATGACCCTTGCTGGCATGAAGATTGTTGTTGACTGCGCTCACGGCGCGACTTACCACATTGCTCCTGCGGTATTCAAAGAGCTAGGTGCTGAGGTTGTTGCTATTGGTGTTGAACCAAACGGTACCAACATTAACCACGAAGTGGGTGCGACGGATGTTCGCGCTCTTCAGGCGAAAGTGCTAGAAGAGAAAGCTGCACTAGGCCTTGGCTTTGATGGTGACGGTGACCGTATCATCATGGTTGATGAGTTAGGTAACAAGGTTGATGGTGACCAAATTGCTTACATCATTGCTCGCGATGCATTGCGTCGTGGTGAGCTGAAAGGTGGTGTTGTTGGTACGCTGATGACCAACCTAGGTATGGAAAACGGCCTTAAGCAGCTAGGTATTCCATTTGTGCGCGCTGCAGTTGGTGACCGTTATGTAATGGAACAACTGCTAGCAAAAGGCTGGAAGATCGGTGCTGAAAACTCAGGTCACGTTATCCTGCTAGATAAAGTGACAACTGGTGATGCTATCGTTGCAGCACTGCAAGTTCTTGCTTCAGTAGTTGGCAGTGAAATGACATTGAATGAGCTTTCTCAAGGCATGACGCTATACCCGCAAGTCTTAGAAAACGTTCGTTTCAGTGGTGATTCAAACCCACTGGAAGCAGACGCAGTGAAAGCAGCTGTTGTAGAAGTAGAAGCTGAGCTTGGCGAGAAGGGCCGTGTATTACTTCGTAAGTCTGGTACAGAGCCACTATTGCGCGTAATGGTTGAAGGTGAAGATGCTGAACTGGTTCAATCATCAGCACTTAAGATTGCAGATGCAGTAAAAGCAAACTGCTAATTTAGTGGTTTGCTCAGCAGGTACCATTAAGAGTGCTTGTACGTAAAAACGGTTGAATTATAGAGTGGTCAAAAGGGGTACAAATGAGTTTTGTGTTGCTTTTGGCCTTTTTTTAACCGTTCACTTGGTAAAGGCTTATTTTTTAGCAAATTCTCCTTGTCAGCCATCGCTGCATTCGCTAGTATTGCTCGGCCTTCAGTTAGGAGGTCGCTAGCCTTGTTCTTGAAAATAACTTTTTTGAACGGCGCTGGCTCAACAATTAGGAACATAGGTGGAAAAATGTTTACAGTTCTACTTGTGATTTACCTGTTGGCAGCGCTTGGTGTAATTGGCCTAGTGTTGATTCAACAAGGTAAAGGCGCAGATATGGGAGCCTCTTTCGGTGCTGGCGCTTCAAACACTGTGTTTGGTGCTAGTGGCTCAGGAAATTTCCTAACCCGAATGACTGCAATTTTTGCAACTACATTTTTTGTCCTTAGCTTAGTGCTCGGTAATATGTCTACACATAAAACTGAGTCACAGTGGATGGACCCGACTCAAGGTCAGGTTATCCAGCAAGCTGAAGACGCAGTGAGTGAAGCTCCGGCGCAAGGCGACGAGATTCCACAATAATCTGTAAAGATTTGATGCCGAGATGGTGAAATTGGTAGACACGCTAGCATGAGGTGCTAGTGCCTTAGGGTGTGAGGGTTCGAGTCCCTCTCTCGGCACCATGTTTACAAACTTGTAAAACATCTTGTTGGGCGTATAATGCTCGCAAGTCGGACGCGGGATGGAGCAGCTTGGTAGCTCGTCGGGCTCATAACCCGAAGGTCGTCGGTTCAAATCCGGCTCCCGCAACCAATTTTAAGTGCTATATTTAGTCTTGATTGGTAGCAAGTTTGCACAGTGTGAACCTCACTGTGAGTTAAGTGTGATATCGAATGTGATGGCACTTAGCATATAAGGGTCCAGCAACAAAAACCCCGGCTTATACGGGGTTTTTTGTTATCTAAGCATTTGTAAATGCGTTTAGATAATGTTTGCTTGGAATTTAAATTGGGCTTTGAGCCCTTTTTTTGTTTCTGGAGTGGTTAAATGACTGGTTTAGAAAGACAACTTACTGAAATGCTTGACGCTCCAGTAGCAGCATCAGGTTATGAGTTAGTTGGATTAGAATTTATTCGTGCTGGTGAGCACTCAACGCTACGTATTTACATCGATTCTCCAAACGGCATCAATGTAGACGACTGCGCTGAAGTTAGTCACCAAGTAAGTGCCGTAATGGATGTTGAAGATCCAATTTCAGTGGCTTATAACCTTGAAGTGTCTTCACCAGGTTTAGAGAGACCACTGTTCAAAGCAGAGCATTACCAACAATTTATTGGTCACGAGGTAAGCATCGTTTTGAAAATGGCTGTCGGCAACCGTCGTAAATGGAAAGGTGATATCCAATCTATTGAAGGCGAGACAGTAAAAGTATTGGTTGAAGGACAAGAAGAAGAATTCGTCCTAAGCAATATTGCGAAAGCGAACCTGATCCCTAAATTTTAGTTCTCCTAGAGAGAAGAGCTTAAGAGGCTAGATTAATGAACAAAGAAATTTTGGCGGTAGTAGAAGCTGTTTCTAATGAGAAAGCAGTTCCTCGTGAGCGTATTTTTGAAGCGCTTGAAATCGCGCTTGCAACGGCAACAAAAAAGAAAAGCGAACTAGAAATTGAAGTTCGTGTTGAAATCGACCGTAAAACAGGTGATTTCGAAACTTTCCGTCGCTGGGAAGCTGTTGAAGTTGTTGAAAACCCAACAAAAGAGATTTCTCTTGAAGCTGCTAAGTACGACGATCCAGAGATCGAACTTGGCGGTTTCATTGAAGATGACATCGAGTCAGTAACGTTTGACCGTATTACTACTCAAACTGCGAAGCAAGTTATCGTACAAAAAGTACGTGAAGCTGAGCGTGCTCAAATCGTTGAACAGTTCATCGACAACGAAGGTGAGCTAGTTACTGGTGTGGTTAAGAAAGTTAACCGTGACACGATCATCCTAGACCTAGGTAACAACGCTGAAGCGGTAATCCTACGTGATGACCAACTTCCTCGTGAAAACTTCCGTCCAGGCGACCGTGTACGTGGTCTTCTATACGCAGTTAAACCAGAAGCTCGTGGCTTCCAGCTATTCATTACTCGCTCTAAGCCTGAAATGCTAGCTGAGCTATTCCGTGTTGAAGTACCTGAGATTGGCGAAGAGCTAATTGAACTTAAAGGTGCTGCACGTGACGCAGGTTCTCGTGCTAAAATCGCTGTGAAAACAAACGACAAGCGTATTGACCCTGTGGGCGCGTGTGTTGGTATGCGTGGTGCACGTGTACAAGCTGTATCTGGCGAGCTTGGCGGCGAGCGTATCGATATCGTTCTTTGGGACGATAACCCAGCTCAGTTCGTAATCAATGCAATGGCTCCTGCTGATGTTGCTTCTATCATCGTTGATGAAGATGCACACTCAATGGACATCGCTGTTGAAGCGGACAACCTAGCGCAAGCTATCGGCCGTAGCGGTCAAAACGTACGTCTAGCATCTCAACTGACTGGTTGGGAACTGAACGTAATGACGGTTGAAGACCTTCAGAAGAAACACCAAGAAGAAGCGGTTGCTTCGATTGAAAACTTCATGAAGCACCTAGACATCGAAGAAGACTTTGCTCAGCTACTTGTTGAAGAAGGCTTCTCTACGCTAGAAGAAGTGGCTTACGTACCAGTAAACGAACTTCTTGAAGTTGATGGCCTAGACGAAGGTATCGTTGAAGAACTACGTAACCGTGCAAAAGATGCACTAACGACTCTAGCACTTGCGAAAGAAGAGACGTTTGACGGTGTTGAACCTGCTGAAGACTTGCTAGCACTTGAAGGCCTAGAGCGTGAAATGGCCTACAAACTTGCAGCAAAAGGCGTGGCAACATTGGAAGACCTAGCTGACCAAGGCGTTGATGAACTAGAAGGCATTGAAGACCTAACTGCAGAACGTGCGGGCGAGCTAATTATGGCTGCACGTAACATCTGTTGGTTCGGCGACGAAGAATAATTCAGCAAGGAGAGAAAGCGGTATGACACAATTAACAGTTAAAGCACTGAGTGAAGAGATTGGTACGCCAGTTGACCGCTTAATTGAACAACTTGCTGATGCAGGCATGAAGAAATCAGGGTCGGATCAAGTAACTGATTCAGAGAAGCAAACATTGCTAACGCACCTTAAAAAGGAGCATGGCGATACTTCTGGTGAAGCAGAGCCGACTCGTTTAACTCTTCAACGCAAGACCCGCAGCACGCTAAGTGTTGCCGCTGGAGGCGGTAAGAGTAAGGATGTTCAAGTAGAGGTACGTAAAAAGCGTACTTACGTGAAGCGCAGCGCTATTGAAGATGAAGCGAAACGTGAAGCTGAGGAAGCAGCTAAGCGTGAAGCGGAAGAGAAAGCACGTCAAGAAGCTGAAGAGCTTGCGAAACGTGAAGCTGCAGAGAAAGCACAGCGCGAAGCTGATGAGAAAGCAAAACGTGAAGCGGATGCAAAACGTGATGCTGAAGAAAAAGCTCAACGCGCCCAAGCTGAAAAGGCTAAAAAAGACATGAATTCAAAAAATGCAGACGCTAACGCACAAGCGAAAAAAGAAGCGGATGAACTAAAAGCTCGTCAAGAGCAAGAAGCACAGCGTAAAGCTGAAGCTGAAGCGGCGAAGCTAGTTGAAGAAGCTCGTAAGCTAGCTGAAGAGAACGAAGCGCGCTGGTCTGAAGAAGAGCAGAAGAAGAAAGAACAAGAGAAGTCTGCGGACTACCACGTGACAACTTCTACTTACGCTCGTGAAGCTGAAGATGCAGCTGACCAGAAAGAAGAAAAAGCGCCTCGTCGTCGTAAGAAGAAAGCAGCTCCAGCTAACCAACCTGGCAACAACCGTGGTGGTCGTAACCAACGTGGTCGTGGTGCTAAAGGTAAGCTTGCTAAACCAACTTCAATGCAGCAAGGCTTCGATAAGTCAGCAACTGTTGCTAAGTCTGACGTTGCTATCGGCGAAACTATCGTTGTATCTGAACTGGCTAGCAAGATGTCAGTTAAAGCAACTGAAGTTATCAAAGTAATGATGAAGATGGGCGCTATGGCGACTATCAACCAAGTGATTGACCAAGAAACAGCACAACTTGTTGCTGAAGAAATGGGCCACAAGGTAATCCTACGTAAAGAAAACGAACTTGAAGAAGCAGTACTAGCAGACCGTGATAACGATGCTATCGCTGAAGGTCGTGCTCCAGTTGTTACTATCATGGGTCACGTTGACCACGGTAAAACATCGACACTTGACTACATTCGTAAAGCACACGTTGCTTCTGGCGAAGCTGGCGGTATCACGCAGCACATCGGTGCTTACCACGTAGATACTGACAACGGCATGATCACTTTCCTTGATACTCCTGGACACGCGGCGTTTACTGCTATGCGTGCACGTGGTGCTCAAGCGACAGATATCGTTGTACTAGTAGTGGCAGCAGACGATGGCGTAATGCCACAAACAATCGAAGCGATCCAGCACGCGAAAGCGGCAGGCGTTCCTCTGATTGTTGCTGTGAACAAGATCGATAAAGAGGGTGCAAACCCAGACAACGTTAAGAATGAGCTAGCTCAATACGACGTAATCCCTGAGGAATGGGGCGGTGAGAACATGTTCGTTCACATCTCTGCTAAACAGGGTACAAACATCGATGGTCTTCTAGAAGCAATCCTTCTTCAATCTGAAGTTCTTGAACTGACTGCAGTTAAAGAAGGCATGGCATCTGGTGTTGTTGTTGAATCTCGTCTTGATAAAGGTCGTGGTCCAGTTGCAACAGTCCTAGTTCAGTCTGGTACTCTAAACAAAGGCGACATCGTTCTTTGTGGTCAAGAGTACGGCCGTGTTCGTGCAATGCGCGATGAAAACGGTAAAGAAGTAGTGACAGCTGGTCCTTCTATCCCAGTAGAGATCCTAGGTCTTTCTGGTGTACCAGCTTCAGGTGATGAAGCAACAGTAGTACGTGATGAGCGTAAAGCTCGTGAAGTTGCGAACTACCGTCAAGGTAAATTCCGTGAAGTGAAACTAGCTCGTCAACAGAAAGCGAAACTAGAGAACATGTTCTCTAATATGGCAGCTGGTGAAGTTGCTGAACTGAACGTAGTACTTAAAGCTGACGTTCAAGGTTCTGTAGAAGCAATTGCTGACTCTCTACTGAAACTATCAACTGACGAAGTTAAAGTGAACATCGTAGGTTCTGGTGTTGGTGGTATTACTGAAACTGACGCAACACTTGCAGCAGCTTCTAACGCTATCATCCTTGGTTTCAACGTTCGTGCTGACGCAACTGCGCGTAACACGGTTCAGAACGAAAACCTAGATCTACGTTACTACTCAATCATTTACCAACTGATCGACGAAGTGAAACAGGCAATGGGCGGTATGCTTGCTCCTGAATTCAAACAAGAGATCATTGGTCTTGCTGAAGTTCGTGACGTATTTAAGTCACCTAAACTTGGCGCGATCGCTGGTTCTATGGTTACTGAAGGCGTAATTAAGCGTAACAACCCAATCCGCGTACTACGCGACAACGTTGTTATCTACGAAGGTGAACTAGAGTCACTTCGTCGCTTCAAAGACGACGTTCAAGAAGTTAAGAATGGTTACGAGTGTGGTATCGGCGTTAAGAACTACAACGACGTACGCGTTGGTGACCAGATCGAAGTATTCGAAATCGTTGAGGTTAAACGTACTCTAGACTAATCGTCTGTACGACTCGACATATTGACTAAGGTTACTAACATTACTAGTAAAGGTAAGAAGTAATCGGTTGTTGAATACACCATGGGGGGCTGGTAATTACCAAGCCCCCCATCTTTCTAAGTGAGAAAAGAAAATGTCAAAAGAATTTAGCCGCACACAACGTGTGTCTCAGCAGCTTCAAAAAGAGCTTGCTCTTATCCTACAACGTGAAGTTCGTGATTCACGTATTGGTATGGTAACGATCTCAGACGTAGAAGTGTCTCGTGACCTTGCGTACGCAAAAGTATTCGTTACTTTCCTATGTATTGGTGAGCAAACACCTGAATCATGCCTTGCTGCTCTTAAAGAGCATGAAGTGCCAATCCGTATGGCGCTAGGCAAGCGTATTCGTCACCGCCTAACACCAGAAGTTCGTTTTACTTACGACAACACACTAGTAGAAGGCATGCGTATGTCTAACCTAGTAAGTGAAGTTCTGAATGACGACAAGCGTAAGCAAGAAGCTGCAGGCCGCACTGACGACACTCAGTCTAAGGGCGAAGAGTAATGGCTCGCCGTCGTAAAGGTCGCCCTATTAATGGGGTAATTCTGTTAGATAAGCCAACGGGCATTTCATCTAATGATGCACTGCAAAAAGTAAAGCGTATTTACTTTGCAGAGAAGGCAGGGCACACAGGTGCTCTGGATCCTCTTGCGACCGGCATGCTGCCAATCTGTCTTGGTGAAGCGACGAAGTTCTCTCAGTTTCTTCTAGATTCTGACAAACGCTACGTTGTGATCGCTAAGCTTGGTGAGCGTACCAACACTTCGGATTCAGATGGTGAAGTGGTTGAAACTCGTGAAGTGAATGTGACTCAAGAGCAACTTGAGCGTTGCATTGAAAGCTTCAAAGGTGAAACAGACCAAGTACCATCGATGTTCTCTGCATTGAAGTACCAAGGCAAGCCATTGTACGAGTACGCTCGTGCTGGTATTGAAGTCCCACGTGAATCACGTAAGATCACTGTCTACTCGATTGATCTGCTTCGCTTTGAAGGTGATGAGGTTGAGATGGAAGTGCACTGTTCAAAAGGTACTTACATCCGCACGATCACGGATGACCTTGGCGAAATGCTAGGGTGTGGTGCTCACGTGACCATGCTTCGTCGTACTGGTGTTGCGAAATACCCTTACGAGCGCATGGTAACATTGGAGCAGCTTAACGAGATCCTAGAGCAAGCGCAGGAGCAAGAGATTGCACCTAAAGAGCTGCTTGACCCGTTACTAATGCCAATGGATACTGCCGTTGAAGATCTACCAGAAGTAAACCTCAATGCCGAACTGACAGATTTGGTTCAGCACGGTATGCCTGTTCAGGTTGCTGGTGCGCCAACGGAAGGTACGGTTCGCATGACAAGCGGCGAAGAGAAGCTGTTTGTTGGCGTTGCTCAGATTGCGGACGATGGCCGAGTTGCACCGAAACGTTTGGTTGTTTTCAGAGATGAAGAGCCACAAGCGTAACGCTGAAACCGAGTTAGGTATTGGTGTTTAGCCTTGAAAAGCGAATCAATAAAGTAGAAAGCGAACGCTTAATTTAAGCGCTTCGCTTTTTTCGTTTCTAAGGCCATCGATTGTTATTGCACCAAATGACAAACTTCCCTATAATCCTCGGCTCGCGTAGCGGCTGAATCAGAGATTGGCTGCTACAAATATTAAACTACTCTTATCAGGAGAGAATTATGTCTCTGAATGCAGAAACTAAAGCAGCAATCGTTGCAGAATACGCGCGCTCTGAAGGCGACACAGGTTCACCAGAAGTACAAGTAGCACTACTTACTGCTTCTATCAACCACCTACAAGGTCACTTCAAAGCTCACAAAGGCGATCACCACAGCCGTCGTGGTCTTCTACGTATGGTTTCTAGCCGTCGTAAGCTTCTTGACTACCTGAAAGGTAAAGACCTTTCTCGTTACCAAGACCTAATCAAGCGCCTAGGCCTACGTCGCTAATAGCGATGTCTGCAAAGACTGTTTGAAGAAAAAGGAGCATTTATTGCTCCTTTTTTTGTGCCTGAAAGACAGAGTTTGAGCTATTTCACGGAGCTTTTTCAGTACGAAAATATCCCTGTATATAAAAATAGTTTATACTATGCCTCGCCTGTACAGCTAACTGTATAGGTATTATACGACCCAGAAGTTACAGTCACAGATGTCGGCCAATAGGTCGCGACTATTCAAAGTGGATGTACGCTGTATTTTTTCGATACAGCCCATAAAATCCGTCTGCTTCGACTAGTCGCGATTGGTGATTTTTGGGTTTCAACTTACTGACTCTAAAGAACAATCTTTAGATAAAGGAAATACAATGTTTGAGAAACCAGTTGTAAAAACGTTTCAGTACGGTAACCACACAGTTACTCTAGAAACTGGCGTTATTGCTCGTCAAGCTACTGCAGCAGTTATGGTAACAATGGACGATACTTCAGTATTCGTATCTGTTGTTGGTAAAAAAGAAGCGGTACAAGGTCAAGACTTTTTCCCTCTAACGGTTAACTACCAAGAGCGTACATACGCTGCTGGTAAAATCCCAGGTGGCTTCTTCAAGCGTGAAGGTCGTCCATCAGAAGGCGAAACACTAACGGCTCGTCTAATCGACCGTCCAATTCGTCCTCTTTTCCCAGATGCATTCAAGAACGAAGTTCAAGTTATCGCTACAGTAATGTCTGTTAACCCAGACGTTCAGCCTGACATGGTAACAATGATCGGTACTTCTGCAGCACTTGCTATCTCTGGTATCCCGTTCAATGGTCCTATCGGTGCAGCACGTGTTGGTCACATCGACGGTCAACTAGTACTTAACCCAAGCAACACTGAGCTAGAAACGTCTAAGCTTGACCTTGTTGTTTCTGGTACTGCTGGTGCGGTTCTAATGGTTGAGTCTGAAGCAGACAACCTAACAGAAGAAGAGATGCTATCAGCGGTAGTATTTGGTCACGATCAACAACAAGTTGTTATCAACGCGATCAACGAATTCGCAGCTGAAGTTGCTACTCCTGCATGGGATTGGGTTGCTCCAGAAGAGAACACTGCGCTTAACACTCGCATCGCTGAGCTTGCAGAAGCTAAGCTAGTTGAAGCTTACCAAATCACAGAGAAAATGACTCGTTACGACCGTATCCACGAGATCGCGGCTGAAGTTAACGAAGTACTAGTATCTGAAGACGAAGAAGTAAACCTAAAAGAAGTTCACTCTATCTTCCACGACCTAGAGAAAACAGTGGTACGTCGCAGCATCATCGCTGGTAACCCACGTATCGATGGCCGTGAAAAAGACATGGTTCGTGCACTAGACGTTCGCACTGGCGTTCTTCCACGTACTCACGGTTCTTCTCTATTCACTCGTGGTGAAACTCAAGCTATCGTTACTGCTACGCTTGGTACACAGCGTGACGCTCAAATCATCGATGAGCTAACAGGCGAGCGTAAAGATAACTTCCTACTACACTACAACTTCCCTCCATACTGTGTTGGCGAAACTGGTTTTGTAGGTTCTCCTAAGCGTCGTGAAATCGGCCACGGTAAGCTAGCTAAGCGTGGTATCGCTGCAGTAATGCCTTCTGTTGATGAGTTCCCATACACAGTTCGTGTTGTATCGGAAATCACTGAATCTAACGGTTCTTCTTCAATGGCTTCTGTATGTGGTACATCTCTAGCGCTTATGGACGCAGGTGTTCCAATCAAGTCTTCTGTTGCGGGTATCGCAATGGGTCTTGTTAAAGAAGGCGATGACTTCGTAGTTCTTTCTGACATCCTTGGTGACGAAGACCACCTAGGTGACATGGACTTTAAAGTAGCAGGTACTAACGACGGTATCACTGCACTTCAAATGGACATCAAGATCGAAGGTATCACTAAAGAGATCATGCAAATTGCTCTTAACCAAGCGCAAGGTGCACGTAAGCACATCCTTTCTGTAATGGATGAAGCTATCTCTGGTGCTCGTGAAGATATCTCTGAATTCGCTCCACGTATCCACACAATGAAAATCAGCTCTGATAAGATCAAAGATGTTATCGGTAAAGGCGGCGCAGTTATCCGTGCTCTTTGTGAAGAAACTGGTACTACGATCGAAATCGAAGACGACGGCACAATCAAGATTGCTGCTACTGAAGGCGCTGCTGCTAAAGAAGCTATCCGTCGTATCGAAGAGATCACAGCTGAAGTTGAAGTTGGCCGCATTTACCAAGGTAAAGTTGCTCGCCTAGCTGACTTCGGTGCATTCGTAACTATCCTTCCAGGTAAAGATGGTCTAGTACACATCTCTCAAATCGCTGACAAGCGCGTTGAGAAAGTGTCTGACTACCTAACTGAAGGTCAAGAAGTTCCTGTTAAGGTTCTTGAGATTGACCGTCAAGGCCGTGTACGTCTAAGCATGAAAGAAGCAGTTGAAACGCCGGCTGAAGGCGAAGCACCTGCTGCTGAGTAATTCTCAGTGTGTCGATAGTGATATCGCTTTTTAGTGATTTTTAACCTATCGTCAACAAAGCATGTTATAAAGGGGAGCATATCGCTCCCCTTTTTAATTGCGGTCATAACAGGAGTAATTATTTGTGAAATGGTTTCAAACCGCGAGTATGTGTTTACTGCTTGTACTAACTGGTTGTGCAACAACATCAGATAACGCCTCAAGTTGGGTTTACCCGCCTATGGCTGTGCCATTGCAACCAAGCGTTCAGCAAGAAGTTCAGATTGCACGTTTGAGTCAGCTACTGCAGCGCCCAGATCTGAATGATGAAGTTAGAGCTAAGATGCTGTTTGAACGTGGCAACTACTACGACAGTGTCGGTCTAAGGGATTTAGCGCGTTTAGACTTCAATCAGTCTCTTTCATTGAACCCTGCTCAGCCTGATATCTTCAACCTTTTGGGCGTCTACTTCACGCAAGTAGGGGAGTTTGATGCGGCTTATGAATCTTTCGACTCTACGCTCGAGCTTGATCCTGCGAATTCATATGCTGAGAGAAACCGCGCTATCGCACTCTATTATGGTGAGCGTTACGACTTAGCCAATGAAGAAATGATGAAGCACTACGCCGATGATCCGAGCGATCCATTCCGCGCGCTTTGGTTATACATCATTCAGCATGAGCTAACGCCAGAGCAAGCTAAGCTTGACCTGCAAAAACGTTATGAGAATCATGACGAGCAGTGGGGCTGGGTATTAGTCGCTATCATGCTCGATGACATCACTGAAGAGCAGGCATTCAAAGCGATCTTAACCGGTACTCGTGATAACACGTTGCTGGCACAGCGTTTAACTGAGACATATTTCTATCTGGCTAAGCGTTACCACATGAACGGTGACTACGCGAATGCGATCTCTTTGTATAAGTTGTCGGTCTCTTTTAACGTATTCGAATACGTAGAGCATCGTTACTCTTTCTTAGAGTTGAGCCGTATTTTCACTACGCTAAAAGCAGAGCACCTCGCTCAAGCTAAGCTAGCTGAAGCAGAGCAAGAAGCTGATGCTCGCTAAATAGATTATTTTTACTATCAAAGCCGCTGCCAGTCAGCGGCTTTTTTGTGCCTACTTTTTATGATCTTTGTCTCGTTTTGGATTGCTTTTTATTTAAACAGGATTAAAATAGTTAGCTTTGCTAACTAAGTGCTATTCTTTGATTGGATGAGTATGCTAAACCAGAATTTAGAGAAGATAGAACGCTTCGCCTCGAAAGTATGGCGAACACAAGTAAATGAAGATCCTATCTGCCAGTTGAGCTTCAATGAATATGACTACTTGAAGGTGATTCAGGCCTCTCCTGAGCCGATTCGATTGACCGATCTTGCTATTGAAATGCAAGTGACTAAGCCTTCAGCGACCACTATGGTACAAAGGCTTGAGAGAAAAGGCCTGGTCGAGCGTAAGGCTTCATTGGAAGACGCGAGATCTAAACTCGTAGTACTGACGCACAAAGCAGAATTAGGTTTAGAAGAAGAGAGCAAGATCTATCATGTGATGGCACAAATACTGGAAAGTCGTTTGTCTGAGCAAGAGTCTACGCAATTGAACCAGTTATTAGACAAAGCGTTGAAGTAATTAATTTAGATATTTAGTTAGCCTTATTAACTAATTTATCGAGTCATATCCCACTGATATGTGACTCACAATGAAAGTAGAGTAAGAGATGAGTAACTCAATTAGTCGTCAATTTTGGCGATACACAATCCCAACGGTAGCAGCGATGCTGGTTAATGGCCTCTACCAAGTGGTGGATGGCATCTTTATCGGTCGTTATGTCGGCGCTGATGGGCTGGCGGGTATCAACGTCGCGTGGCCAGTGATCGGTTCGATTCTTGGCCTAGGTATGCTGGTGGGTGTCGGTACTGGTGCGCTGGTATCGATTCGTCAAGGTGAAAAAGACACTCAAGGTGCTAAGCAGATCTTAGCCACGGGTTTAACCTTGTTGTTAGCCATAACACCAATTGTTTCTGTATTGCTGTATCTGTTTGCCGATAACTTTTTGCTTTGGCAGGGCGCTGAAGGGCGAGTGTATGAGCTTGGCTTGCAGTACTTACACATCTTGATTGGAGCCAGTGTATTTACCTTGGGTTCTATCGCAATGCCGTTTCTACTGCGTAACGACGATAGCCCGAACTTAGCAACAATCCTGATGATTATTGGTGCGGTGATTAATATCGTTCTGGATTACGTGCTTATCGCTCTATTTGGATGGGAGTTGATGGGCGCGGCATTGGCTACAGCGATTGCTCAGTTTGTGGTAACGGCTTTGGGTCTCGCTTACTTCTTCTCACGCCGTGCAAACCTGCGTTTACGTTGGAGTGAATTGAGATTGAAGCTTGCGGTAATCCCACAGATTTTCGCGATTGGTACATCAAGCTTCTTTATGTACGCTTATGGCTCAATGATGGTGGCATTGCACAACGCTTTGTTCTCTCAATATGGCGACCAGTTGATGATTGGTGCTTACGCTATTTTGGGCTATATCGTGACGGTTTATTACCTCACTGCGGAAGGTATCGCTAACGGTATGCAACCATTGGTGAGCTACAACCATGGCGCACGTAACCAAGCGAATATTCGCAAGTTGCTTAAGATTGCGATGTCGAGTTCTGTCTTGATTGGTGTCGCGTTTGTGTTGCTATTGAACGTATTCCCGCGTGAGTTTGTTTCAGTGTTTAACTCGGACGAACCTCAGTTAGTTGAGTACACCGTATTGGGCATTAGACTGCACATGTTTGCATTGGCGCTTGATGGTTTCTTGGTGGTTGCGGGGGCTTACTACCAGGCGGTGAACAAGGGCAGCAAAGCGATGTTTGTGACGATAGGTAACATGCTGATTCAACTGCCGTTCCTGTACATTATGCCTAAGCTATATGGCGTGCCGGGGATCTGGATTGCGTATCCATTGTCTAATATCGCACTGAGCGTAGTGGTGATGGTGATGCTCTACAAAGACGTAAAGAAGCTCGACGTCTCGCCGATGGAAACCGCAACGGCATAGGTCGCTTTTCTTGAGACGAACTAAAAAGGTCTAGCAAATGCTAGACCTTTTTTATTTGTTATTCGGCTCAATCGTTGAGGCTAGATGTTTTTAACGTCTAAACCTGCAAGCTGATGCCAATAGCCATTACACTGGCGGCTCTCAATCTTCATTGGATTTTGACCCTGTTCGTTGGCTCTGAAGTTATTGATTTCAGAGAAGGTATCAACACCAAGTGGGCTTAAACGAACCACATCCACTAAGTCATGCATGCTTGGTAAGTCATTCACCAAGTTGTAGCAGTAGCCTGATTGAGTCTGGATGCCGTTAAGGTTGAAGACAGACTGACCTTCTTGGCTCTCAACTTGAAGACCTGTTGGGTACTTGATACAGCAGGTTTCACAGTCGTCTTTGGCTTTATTTTCGGCACGAGCCGTAAAGCAGCGTGCTGAATAAGCAAGAGGCAAGTAACCGTGGCTGAACACTTCGACTTCAAACTTGTTACGAATATTGAGCTCTTCACACTGCGTCATCACATTGCTCAGCCATTCGCGAGAAAGCTCGACTGGCATACACCAGCGCGTCATACCTTGCTTTAAGAATAGGTTCAGCGTGCGTGCATTGTAAGTGTTTACCGCAGGGCCAACCACGAAAGGCACTTTACTTTCGCTTGCAAGCTGAATGGCAGACACATCGTTCGCTTCAATCGCAAAGTCACCGTTATCAATGTACTTCTTCATGATGTTGACTTCGCTAGGTGCTTCGAGCAATGCCATGGTCGACAATACCACTTGCTTACCTGAAGCGGACAGCTCTTTAGCGATGTCCATCCAGTGTTTCGCTTTCATCTCTCGACGCTTTGAACACACGGCTTCACCTAGGTAGATGATGTCTGCAGAGCTTGATTTTGCTTGCTCATAGAAGCTTTCAACGTCTTGTTTTGGCCAGAAATAAAGTAGAGGGCCTAATGCGTATTTCATTGAGTTCTCCATTTGGCTCTATTGCCATTTGCGATGGTAAGCGCCAAGCGTGGTTTGTGTACCTTCCGATACATTCGCCAGTGTCGCATTCCAAGCTTGTTCAACTTGGTATTGTTCAGGGTTCGCTAAGTAGCGGTCGATGGCTGCACGCCAAGTACGAGTCACTTGTTCTACATAAGCAGGGCTACGCTGACGACCTTCAATCTTCACTGAAGCAACATTAGCGGCGAATAACTCTGGAAGCATTGATAGTGTGTTAAGGCTGGTAGGCTCTTCGAGTGCATGATAACGCTTGCGTTCACCATCGATATCCGCTTCAAAGCGGCCTTTACACAGCGTTGGGTAGCCAGCGTTCTCACCTGCTTCATACTTATCGATAAGGATCTCGTTCAAGCGAGATTCCAGGCCAGTTTCTGTCTCTTGCCAGCGAACGTATTTCGCCGGAGAGCAAGCACCCACTGTATTTGGTGATTCGCCCGTCATGTATGAAGAGAGGTAGCAACGGCCTTCTGCCATGATGCACAAACTACCGAAAGCGAATACTTCAAGGTCAACGTCAGAAGTGATGTTACGAGAAAGCTGTTTGACCTGATGAATCGATAACACTCGCGGCAGTACGACACGTTTTACGTTGAAGTTTTTGTGGTAGAAGTCGATCGCAGCGGCATTGGTTGCAGAAGCTTGAACTGATAGGTGCAGTTCTAGATCTGGATATTTGTTTGCAGCGTACTCAAGCACAGCGATGTCAGCGATGATCAGTGCATCAACACCTAAAGCTGCTGCGTTGTCCACGGCGTTAGTCCAACGCTCGAAGCCATTTGGGTGAGCAAATGTATTTAAAGCAACATGAATTTTCTTGTTGTGGTCATGCACATACTGCACAGCACGATCGAGCTTTTTACCCGCAAAGTTTAGGCCTGCAAAGTGTCGGGCATTGGTATCGTCTTTGAATCCGATATAGACAGCATCCGCACCGCAATCAATGGCGGTTTTCAAAGCAGGTAAGTTACCCGCTGGGCATAAGAGTTCCATTTGCTCACTACCAGTAAAATTAAGTTGAAGCGGGCATTTTATGAAGAATTGTGAATGACGGAATTGATGTAAGGCAGGTTTAGATGGATAAATCTGCTTTTACTCCGTTTGAGGTACTGACGAATGGTCGTTTTGTATGTTGCTGTGGCTTTGAAGTGCGTGGTCGAATCGTCTAATTAGTTCTTATGGCGGCGGTTTTGAGCGAACAGCTCTTCAACATCTTGTTTTGGTTGTGGGCGATAGAAGTGGAAACCTTGAATCGAGCTGCAGTTTAGATTCGACAATAGCGTTGCTTGTTCACTGGTTTCGACACCTTCTGCAACCACAGTTAAATCGAGAGATTTACCTAGGTTGATGATGTTTTCAATCACGGTGATCTGTTTTGGTAGGGTATCGATATCTGAGATGAAAGCACGGTCTATTTTAAGCTCATCAATCGGGAAGCGAGCAAGGTAAGACAGAGAAGAGTAACCGGTACCGAAATCATCAATCGATAGAGCGAAGCCGAGCTTTTTAATTGCGTTAAGCATCTGTACGGTGTGTTCACTATCACTCATCACGGCGCTTTCAGTTAGCTCAAAGGTAATCGCACTTGGGTCTAGCTCTGTCGAGCGTAGTAACTTCTCCATGTAATCAATCAGTTTAGGGTTACCAAACTGTTCTGGAGAAAGGTTGATTGCCACACGACCAGGTAGAATCCCTTGCATCTTCCAACGCTTAACGGTCGCAAAGACTTCACGCATGACTACACGGCCAAGTTGTTCAATAAGACCAGCCCGCTCTGCTACTGGGATAAACGCGGCTGGGCTGATATAGCCTTCAACAGGGTGTTTCCAACGAACTAGAGCTTCTGCGCCATTGATGGTGAAGTCACGGGCGTTTACTTTTGGTTGATACCAAACCTCGAGTCCGTTTTGTTGCAGCGCCTTCTGAAGCTCTATCTCAAGCCACAGTCGCATGCGTGCTTCTTTGTTCATCTGCTCGTTGAACTTAATTAAGCGGTTACGACCACGATCTTTGGCTTCATACATCGCGGTATCGGCATTTTGCAGCAAGATACGCGCATCGGTGCCGTCTTGAGGAAAGCGTACGCTACCAATCGAGCAAGCTAGGCGCTTACTAAAATGGTGAAGGTCAAAAGGCTGATTGATCAGTGAAATGATCTTTTCTGCTAGTGTTTCTGCGGTTCTAGGGTGTTCCGGTTCTGGCAGAATGATACCAAATTCATCGCCGCCTAAATGGCCGACCACCGCTTGACGAGGCAGTAATCGTTTAAGGCGTGAAGCCACTTCTTTGATCACTTTATCGCCAATGTGGTGCCCTAACGAGTCATTGATATTCTTAAAGTTATCAATATCCAAGTACATCATGACAACCGGTGTATCGTTGTGAATGAATTGCTCTAGGCGCTTGGTAAAACCGACTCGATTGTAGAGTTTAGTCAGCGCGTCTATGTAGGCATCTTCACTATTGGCTGGTGTGTATTGTTTGGTTGTCTCTTGAGCGTCTTGAATGAGTACCAGTTGGGTGCTGCTTCCAAGAATAGCGGTTGAGTCTATGTGCAGTTGAACTTTACGTTCGAAGCCGCATCGGGCACCCGTTAAGCAAACCAAACCAGACTCAGAAATAATAGAGCTGAGGCTGTTATTGAAGACTGTTTTGGTTTGTTCATCGATAAATAAGCGTCCTAACTCTTCACCAATCAATTCGGTGGTGGAGTTAAAACCAAGCAGGCGTGCAGCAGCTGGGTTAGACGACAAAATGTAGTCGTTTTCAACCAGTAGTAGCCCGTCGGGTAGCAGTTGAGAGAGCTTATGGAATTTTGCTTCGGATTCTTCTAAAGAACGAACCAGTACTTGATTTTCTGACGTATCGAAGGCGTGGAAGACGATGTAATCCGTATTCTTACCATTGGTCAGTGGAGACAAGCTGAAGTGGAGGCTAGTATCAAGGTCTGTTTCGTTGAGGGTGACTTCGGCTTCAATGGTTTCGCCGTTGAATGCGCGTTCGTAGTAAGGCTTTAGGTGTTGATAGAATTGTTCGCCTAAGGTTTGGCGGTCGTTCATGCCTGCAAGTTCAGCTTGGCTCAAACCAGCAATATCGCAATAACGCTCATTCACCATAAAGTAGTTATGTTGAGCATCAAGCACTGCAAAAAAGAAAGGGCTGTTTGCAGTTAGCTGGGTAAACCAATGTTGTAGTTGCTGGGGAGGCATCAAAGTACTACCAATTCTCCAAGAGCTTGATTATTCACAATCGATAAATAGTTATTACTTTTGTGTGGTTATCGATATTTACCTGTGAGTGCAGCGATCCGCTGTAATTCTCATTACCTGAATTACTATAACTGTGATTTTCAGGATATTAAAGGTCGGGCATCAAACAGAAGTTAATTTGATACATAACAGTAACTGAGATCTTAACATCATCTATGATGCATTCCATATTATTGACAAAGTTACGGATAAGTCACGTGATAAACAAGATTCGCACTCAACTAGTTCAAAATGCCGCATCAATTTTGCGATCTCCAGTCCAGTTATTGCCTAAAACAGTACAAAAAAGAGCCTTGTTAGAGGGGCTTAAGAACGTATTCAAAGAGGCGTTAGAAGACGGTGACTTTGAGTTCCTAGAAGATAAATGGCTTAAAGTCTCGATAAAGGATATGGGGTTAAGTTGGTGTATTAGCTACCAAAATGAGCAACTGGTTGTAGCAGATAAAGAGGTTGCTGAAGATGTAAGCTTTAGCGGGAATCTCAATGATCTTGTACTGATTGCGGGGCGTAAAGAAGACCCAGATACGCTTTTCTTCCAGCGTAGACTGTCTATTGAAGGCGATACCGAGCTCGGTTTAGAAGTCAAAAACTTGATGGACAGCGTAGATTTAGACTTATTGCCAACTCCCTTGAAAACTTTGTTAAATCAATTAGCTGATTTTGTGCAGAAGGGAGTACAATCCCCGGATACACAAAGTGAGGTAATGAATGCTTATTCGAACTGAAGCACCGGCAGATATACTTGTCATTGATCGTTTATTGAAATCTGTTTTTGAAACGGATGCAGAAGCCAACCTGGTTATGAGCTTGCGTGAGAATAGTCATTTAACGCTGTCGCTGGTGGCTTGTTCTGATGAAGGCGAGGTTGTTGGGCACCTGATGTTTAGCCCGATCACGCTGCATGGTGACGATCATAACTGGCAAGGGCTTGCTCCGCTTGCAGTGAAAGAAGAGTTTCGCAATCAAGGTATTGCCAAAGCATTGGTTGAAGATGCTTTCTCTACTTTGGTTGATTTTGGTTACCCAGCCTGTGTCGTGCTTGGCGATCCTGCGTACTACGGTCGTTTTGGTTTCAAAGCCGCGAGCGAATTTGGTTTGAGTTGCGCTTGGGATGTACCTGAAGGTGCTTTTCAAGCCATTGAGTTGGTTGAAGGTGCACTTACTGGGCATGCTGGTGAAGTGGCTTACAGCCAAGAATTCAATGAGTTATAAGGCTACTTCTCACGCAATATGATGCAAACTGATTTAGTCTAAATAAAGGAGCTTGATGCTCCTTTATTTTTTGTTAGTATCAGCCCAACTCTCATAAGCGGTTTTGAAGTTCGTTCAAACAAACCGCCGACCACCAACCTAAGGTTATAACCCTAGATATGTCACAAACACACGCACAGTACCTGCAAGAGATGGGCATAAGCCAATGGGAGCTTAGTCATCCAGAACGTTTGGCGGGTTATGAATCAAAACTGACTCCGCTAGCGAGCGATTGCAAGTTACTGTTGGTTTCGCCTGATAAACCTCAGGGCGAGCTCGCAGTGATGTTTGAGCGTGTGCTGAAAAGTATCAAGCTTGATTTATCTCAGGCACTACATATTCAGCCTCAACACCTAACCTCTATCGAACTTGGTGATGTTGAATGGGTGTGGTTTGCTGGTTGTGAATCGACTCAAGAGATTAAAGCTAAAACACTGCAATCCCCATTGTTGTCCGACATCAATGGCAATAACCAACATCGCCGTGACTTATGGCAACAAATTTGTGCATATGACTAATCAATTTTTACCGACTTCATCACATCATCTAGACGCTATTTGGCAGATAGAACAGGCTGCGCACTTTCATCCATGGTCAGAAAATATGATCCGAGATCTAGATAGTCGAGGCGCTTGTCATCATGTTCTTGAAGTCGATGGGCGAGTCGTCGGCTACTTCTTCGCGCAGAATATCGTTGGTGAAGTAACGCTATTAAATATTGCTGTGGATCCAAGCCAACAAGGCAAAGGCTACGGTAAAGCGCTGACTGAGCACTTCCTAGATATGTGTGAACAAGCTAACGCAGAAAGCGCGTGGTTAGAGGTTCGCGAAAGTAATGTGAACGCGTTTAATCTTTACGAAAAGGTTGGCTTTAATGAGGTGGACCGCCGTCGTAACTATTACCCAACCAAGCAAGGACAAGAAGACGCCATCATTATGAGCTATCTTTTTATGTCTTTTAACTAGCCATCTTGTCGCTTTTCGCTAAGCAGAGAATAAGCGGCAAAATAGGGTGCAAACTGACCCTTTAGAAAGTGACACGCTTTCTGTATAATCCGCACACAGAATTCAAGGGCAAGTATTATCTACTTGCCCTTTTTACGCTTTAGATCAGCAAAGGGCGACTATGTCTTTCCAACAAGAAGTGAGCAAACGTAGAACGTTTGCAATTATCTCTCACCCGGATGCGGGTAAAACCACGATTACTGAAAAAGTTCTTTTATTCGGAAACGCGATTCAGAAAGCGGGTACCGTAAAAGGCCGTGGCTCTAACCAGCACGCTAAATCTGACTGGATGGAGATGGAAAAAGAACGTGGTATCTCGGTAACTACGTCGGTAATGCAATTCCCATACAATGATTGCCTAGTAAACCTACTCGATACTCCAGGACACGAAGATTTCTCGGAAGATACGTACCGTACATTAACGGCGGTTGACTCTTGTTTGATGGTTATCGATGCTGCGAAAGGTGTCGAGGATCGTACTCGTAAACTGATGGAAGTAACGCGTCTGCGTGATACACCAATCGTAACGTTTATGAACAAACTTGACCGTGACGTTCGTGACCCAATGGAAGTGCTTGATGAAGTAGAAAGCGAGCTAGGTATGGCTTGTGCTCCAATTTCATGGCCAATTGGTTGTGGTAAAGAGTTTAAAGGTGTTTACCACATTCACCGTGACGAAACGATCTTGTACGAATCTGGCCACGGCCACGAGATCCAAGAAGTTCGTATCATCAAAGGTTTAGATAATCCTGATCTAGATGAAGCGGTAGGTGCTGATCTAGCGGAAAGCGTACGTGAAGAGCTAGAGCTTGTTATCGGTGCTTGTCCTGAGTTTGATCAAGATCTGTTCCTTGCTGGTGAGCTAACACCTGTTTACTTCGGTACCGCACTGGGTAACTTTGGTGTTGACCATATGCTTGATGGCTTAACGAAGTGGGCTCCAGCACCGCAAACTCGTCAAGCTAACGAGCGTGATGTTGTTGCGACAGAAGAGAAGTTCTCTGGTTTCGTATTTAAGATCCAAGCAAACATGGACCCTAAACACCGTGACCGTATCGCTTTCATGCGTATCGTATCTGGTACTTACAGCCAAGGTATGAAGATGAACCATGTTCGTACCGGTAAGAACGTCAGCATTTCTGATGCGGTAACTTTCATGGCGGGCGACCGTGCACGTGCTGAAAAAGCGTATGCAGGTGACATTATCGGTCTACACAACCACGGCACAATTCAGATTGGTGATACCTTTACTCAAGGTGAGAACCTGAAGTTCTCTGGTATTCCAAACTTTGCGCCTGAGCTATTCCGCCGTATTCGTCTACGCGATCCTCTGAAGCAGAAGCAACTTCTAAAAGGCTTGGTTCAGCTTTCAGAAGAGGGCGCAGTGCAAGTATTCCGCCCTATGCAGAACAACGACCTGATCGTTGGTGCGGTTGGTGTACTTCAGTTCGACGTGGTTGTAGCGCGCTTGAAAGCAGAATACAACGTAGAAGCTATCTACGAAGGTGTTAACGTTGCAACAGCTCGTTGGGTTGAGTGTGATGACGCTAAGAAACTGGAAGAGTTCAAACGTAAGAACCAATCTAACCTGGCGCTAGATGGTGGTGATAACCTGTCTTACATCGCACCAACGATGGTGAACCTGAACCTAGCTTCAGAACGTTTCCCTGACGTTAAGTTCCGAGCGACACGCGAGCACTAATTTCTTCGATCTCTATTCGAGTTAAACAGAAACGTCTATTGTTCTGCAATAGGCGTTTTTTAATGCGTGCCATTTTAGACAATAAGCTTGAGGTAAATATGTTGGGTTGGATAAAAGCTTGGGGTAGGAAATACGATAAGTGGTGTGAAGAGCTTGGATTGACACCTGAAAACAAGCGTAGTTGTGTTCCTTATCGTCGAGATCCTCAAGGGCAGCAAGTTGAGAGTGGAAAAGATGACACAGCAAACAAGTGATTTTCCGCTATTTGATACCCATTGCCACGCGGACTTTGAGGCGTTTGAGCAAGGTTTTTCCCATGAGCAGAGCGTTGATGGGTATATCAAAGAGGCAAAACAGGCTCAAGTTGAGAAGTTACTCATCCCTTCTATAGGTCAAAACAACTGGCATAAGCTTGAAAAGATCGCACAATCTCACCCCAATGTTTACTACGCATTAGGCTTCCATCCTTACTTTTTAGAGCAAGCGGATGCGGCGCAATTTGAGGAACTTAATCAATTACTCGCTTCAAAAACACGCCAGTGTGTAGCCATTGGTGAGTGTGGGCTGGACTTTTTTGTGGATGTGGAACAGGAGAAACAAGAGCGCTTTTTCATCCAACAAATGGAGCTTGCCAAGGCGTTTAATTTGCCTCTGATTATCCATGAAAGGAAGTCTTACAACCGTCTTATTCAATTAATAAAGCAGCACAAGTTTACTTTAGGTGGGGTA
Organism: Vibrio sp. 070316B; assembly: GCF_013114115.1. Classification (NCBI taxonomy): domain Bacteria; kingdom Pseudomonadati; phylum Pseudomonadota; class Gammaproteobacteria; order Vibrionales; family Vibrionaceae; genus Vibrio; species Vibrio sp. 070316B. The sequence continues at coordinate 63,489 of NZ_VTYC01000029.1, forward strand.
ATTCACGGTTTTTCAGGAAGTGAACAGCAAGCTTTGGTGTGGATTAAGCTTGGTTTCTATATTGGTGTCGGTGGAACGATAACTTACCCAAGAGCGCAAAAAACACGCACAACCATCGCTAAATTACCGCTTGAGAGCTTGGTGTTAGAGACCGATGCTCCGGATATGCCAACCTATGGAAACCAAGGAAATGTTAATCATTCCAAACATTTAGTTACGATATCAAATGAACTTTTTTTGCTTAGAAAAGAGTCAAGGCAATCGATTGCAACGCAAATTTGGCAAAATAGCCATCGCACATTCGGTATATGTGAATAAAATCTAATGTTTTTGTTTATCGTTTGCGTAAATTGCATCTCCATTGTGATTTGAGTCACATTTGTGTGTGAATGGTACATGAATCTTCTACGAAAGTGTGAGGGCGGCATTACTTTATTAGTGGTCGCATGAGTATAATTGCCCCCGCTTTATAGCCCCATTTTGTAACACGCCAATAAATAACTAATAAGGAAGTCATAAACTATGAGCCTGTTTATGAGCCTAGTCGGCATGGTTGTACTGATTGCAATCGCAGTACTACTATCTGACAACCGCAAAGCTATTAATATCAGAACAGTGGGTGGCGCATTCGCTATCCAATTCGCACTTGGTGCATTCGTACTTTACATCCCTTGGGGTCGTGATTTGCTTGCAGGTTTCTCTGCTGGTGTAGCAAACGTAATCGACTACGGTAAAGACGGTACTGGTTTCCTATTCGGCAGCCTAGTTAACTTCTCTGTTGACGGTATCGGTTTCATCTTTGCTTTCCAAGTTCTACCAACACTGATCTTCTTCTCTGCACTTATCTCTGTACTTTACTACATTGGTGTAATGCAGCTAGTAATCAAAGTTCTTGGTGGTGGCCTTCAGAAAGCTCTAGGTACTTCTCGCGCCGAGTCAATGTCTGCAGCAGCAAACATCTTCGTTGGTCAAACAGAAGCACCTCTAGTTGTTCGCCCATTTGTTCCTAAGATGACTAACTCTGAACTATTCGCAGTAATGTGTGGTGGTCTAGCATCTGTAGCTGGTGGTGTACTAGCGGGTTACGCATCTATGGGTGTTCCTCTAGAGTACCTAGTTGCAGCGTCATTCATGGCAGCACCTGGTGGTCTACTATTCGCTAAAATCATCAAGCCTGAAACAGATACGCCAGACGATAACATCGCTGACGACATCGACGGCGGCGACGATAAGCCAGCTAACGTTATCGACGCAGCAGCAGGCGGCGCGTCAGTTGGTCTACAACTAGCTCTTAACGTTGGTGCAATGCTACTAGCATTCATCGGTCTAATTGCTCTAATCAACGGTATCCTAGGTGGCATCGGTGGTTGGTTCGGTATGGAAAACCTAACTCTAGAACTTCTTCTAGGTTGGATCTTCGCACCGCTAGCATTCATCATTGGTGTTCCATGGGAAGAAGCAACTATTGCTGGTTCTTTCATTGGTCAGAAGACAGTTGTTAACGAATTCGTTGCATACCTAAACTTCGTACCATACGTTGGTGAAAACGCTCAAGTTGTTGCAGCGACTGGTCAAGTGATGTCTGAGAAGACTCAAGCTATCATCGCATTCGCACTATGTGGTTTCGCAAACCTTTCTTCTATTGCGATTCTACTAGGTGGCCTAGGTGGTATTGCACCAAGCCGTCGCCAAGACATCGCACGTATGGGTGTTAAAGCGGTTGTAGCTGGTACTCTATCTAACCTGATGGCAGCAACAATTGCTGGCTTCTTCCTATCTTTCTAATCAAGTAGATTTAGATATATAGACGCCACTTTAATATCGCCCCGTAGCAAGAAATTGCTGCGGGGCTTTTTTGTTTTTAGGCCTATTGATTCTGAACATGAGTTCGATTCGATGGTGGGTCTAAAATGTTTTTTTGAGATACAAACCGTTTGCGTTCTAAGGAGCACTACAATTTATTAATGGATACCTATAATGTATAGGCTCAAGGGATAGGATGTCTCTTGTTGGCAAGAAAGTAACCGCTTGGATTCGTCCGTGGTTATTCTTCTGGGATTAAGCCAAACTTAGCGATACGCTATAGATGTTAGACACAACATGACTGATTTGTTGTGCCATAGACCAAACTGGTACTGTGCGGTGACAAGGATTGCAATTGGTAACGAAAGTTATCAAGTCTTCAGGGAACCAAGTCCGTTCATTTGTGACTACTGAGCATTACTAAAATATCCATCTATACTGGATGGAGGGCGAAGTAGTTAACTATTTGAATATATTGATCGGAGATAGAAATGAGCGATTTAAAAGCAGCAGCTCTACGTGCACTTAAACTTATGGACCTAACTACGCTAAATGACGACGATACTACTGAGAAAGTAGTGGCGCTTTGTCACGACGCGAAGACTGCAGTAGGCAACACTGCTGCAATCTGTATTTACCCTCGCTTTATCCCAGCAGCTAAGAAAGCGTTGCGTGAGCAAGGTACTCCAGAAGTACGTATTGCGACTGTAACTAACTTCCCTCATGGTAATGATGACATCGAGATCGCAGTTGCTGAAACAAAAGCAGCAGTAGCATACGGTGCAGACGAAGTAGACGTAGTATTCCCATACCGCGCTCTAATCGCTGGCAATGAAGAAGTAGGTTTCGAGCTAGTTAAACAGTGTAAAGAAGCATGTGGCGACATCACACTGAAAGTAATCATCGAAACTGGTGAGCTAAAAGAAGAAGCACTGATCAAGAAAGCATCTGAGATTTGTATCAAAGCTGGCGCTGACTTCATCAAAACTTCAACAGGTAAAGTGCCAGTAAACGCGACTCCAGAGTACGCACGCATGATGCTAGAAGTTATCCGTGACATGGGCGTTGCTAAAACTGTTGGTTTCAAACCAGCAGGTGGCGTACGTACCGCTGAAGATGCAGCACAATACCTAGCGATGGCTGATGAGCTACTAGGTGCTGAGTGGGCAGACAACATGCACTACCGCTTTGGTGCTTCAAGCCTACTAACTAACCTTCTTAATACATTAGAAGTGACAGACGAAACTGCTGATCCAGCAGCATACTAATCCTTTAAAAGTCTGTTTGATGGAGTGGCGTTAAGTCACTCCATATTACCTCTTTCCCTACAAACCATACTCACTAGAGTTTGGGAGGCACTAATGTATCTACCTCAAGAAATTATTCGCAGAAAACGTGACGGTGAAGTCTTAACAGCCGAAGAAATTAACTTCTTCATTCAAGGCGTCGCTAAAAACACGGTTTCTGAAGGCCAAATTGCAGCATTCGCAATGGCTATCTTCTTCAACGAAATGACAATGCCAGAACGTATCGCACTAACATGTGCAATGCGCGACTCAGGCATGGTGATTGACTGGAGCCACATGAATTTTGATGGCCCAATCGTTGATAAGCACTCTACTGGTGGTGTTGGTGACGTTACTTCTCTGATGCTTGGCCCTATGGTGGCAGCATGTGGCGGTTTCGTTCCAATGATCTCTGGTCGTGGCTTAGGCCACACTGGCGGTACCCTAGACAAGCTAGAATCTATCCCTGGTTACAACATTACACCAACCAATGAAGTGTTTGGTGAAGTAACCAAAGAGGCGGGCGTTGCTATCATCGGTCAAACGGGCGACTTAGCGCCAGCTGATAAGCGTGTTTACGCGACGCGTGATATCACAGCAACAGTCGATAACATCTCGCTAATCACGGCTTCAATCCTATCTAAGAAACTGGCGGCTGGCCTAGATTCTCTAGTAATGGATGTAAAAGTAGGTTCAGGCGCATTTATGCCGACTTACGAAGCCTCTGAAGAGCTAGCGAAATCTATCGTAGCAGTAGCAAACGGTGCAGGCACCAAGACTACAGCAATCCTAACGGATATGAACCAAGTTTTGGCTTCTTCGGCGGGTAACGCAGTAGAAGTTCGCGAAGCGGTTCAATTCCTAACGGGTGAATACCGTAACCCACGTTTGCTAGAAATTACGATGGCATCGTGTGCTGAAATGCTAGTGTTGGGTAACCTTGCAAAAGATTCAGAAGAAGCGCGCGAAAAACTGATGGCAGTACTGGATAACGGTAAAGCAGCAGAGTGCTTTGGTAAAATGGTAGCGGGCCTTGGTGGTCCAGCAGACTTCGTAGAAAACTACGATAACTACCTAGAAAAAGCAGAAATTATTAAACCAGTGTACGCGCTAGAAAGCGGTGTGGTATCAGCAATGGATACTCGTGCAATTGGTATGGCTGTCGTTGGTATGGGCGGTGGTCGCCGCGTAGCAACGGACAGCATTGATTACGCAGTCGGTTTCGATAGCTTCATTCGTCTTGGCGAAGTGGCAAGCGATGAGAAACCATTAGCAATGATTCATGCTCGCAACGAACAACAGTGGCAAGAAGCTGCAACGGCATTACAAAATGCAATCACTGTGGGCGGAGAATATACCGCAACACCAGACGTTTACCGTCAGATTCGTTCTGAAGACGTGTAAATAACCGTTATCGGTATACCTCGTGTATACCGATAATCAAAACGCTGGTGCAAAGAGCAATAAGTTGGTGAAGAAAATGAAAAGAGCATTTATTTTAGTTTTAGATTCATTCGGTATCGGTGAGACAGCGGATGCAGACAAATTCGGTGATGTAGGTTCTGACACTATGGGCCACATCGCAGACCATTGTGATAAAGGTCTTGCAGACAATGCCGATCGTCAAGGTCCTCTGACGCTGCCAAACCTGTCTAAGCTAGGTTTAGCGATGGCTCACAAAGAGTCTACAGGTCGCTTTGCTCCTGGTGTGGATGCAGACGCGGAAATCATTGGCGCTTATGGTCACGCTGCTGAGCTGTCTTCTGGTAAAGACACGCCATCAGGTCACTGGGAAATCGCAGGTGTACCGGTACTGTTTGATTGGGGCTACTTCACCGACAAAGAGAACAGCTTCCCTAAAGAGCTGACTGATCGCATTCTTGAGCGTGCAGGTTTGTCTGGCTTCCTAGGTAACTGCCACTCATCTGGTACTGAGATCCTAGATAACCTAGGTGAAGAGCACATGAAGACTGGCTTACCAATCTTCTACACGTCTGCTGACTCAGTATTCCAAATCGCGTGTCATGAAGAGACATTCGGTCTGCAAAACCTATTAGACCTTTGTCAGATCGCTCGTGAAGAGCTAGAAGAGTACAACATTGGTCGTGTTATCGCGCGTCCGTTCGTTGGTCCGGGTAAAGGTCAATTTGAGCGCACTGGTAACCGTCGTGACCTTTCTGTTGAGCCACCGGCAGCAACGATTCTTCAGAAGCTTGTTGATGAGAAGGGCGGTAACGTTCACTCAATCGGTAAGATCTCTGATATTTACGCTGGTTGCGGTATTACTCAGAAAACAAAGGCAACGGGTATCCCTGCGCTATTTGCAGCAACCAAAGAAGCGATCAATGAAGCAGGTGATAACACCATCGTCTTCACTAACTTCGTTGATTTTGACTCAGCTTACGGTCACCGCCGTGATGTTGCGGGCTACGCTGCTGCACTTGAGTACTTCGATGGTCGTATCAATGAAATCATCGATATGATGAAAGAGGATGATGTACTTATCCTTACTGCTGACCACGGTTGTGATCCAACATGGCCAGGTACAGACCATACTCGTGAACACATCCCTGTGATTGTTTACGGTAAAAATGTTCCAGCTGGTTCTTTAGGCCGTCGCGATACATTTGCTGATATCGGCCAAAGCTTGGCGTCTTACTTTGGTACTTCGCCAATGGAATACGGTGAAAGCTTTTTATAATTGGTAATGAATAAAAGAGAGGGAGACCTCTCTTTTCTTTTTGTTTTGAGATTAAGGATATTTTCAATGGCTACTCCACATATTAATGCTGAAATGGGTGCGTTCGCTGATGTTGTTTTAATGCCTGGCGATCCGCTACGTGCTAAATACATCGCTGAAACCTTCTTAGAAGAGGTGGTTCAGGTGTGTGACGTGCGCAATATGTTTGGTTACACAGGTACTTATAAAGGTCGTAAGGTATCGGTAATGGGGCACGGTATGGGTATTCCATCTTGTTCGATTTACGCGACTGAGCTTATTAAAGACTTTGGTGTGAAAAAGATCATTCGTGTCGGCAGCTGTGGTGCAGTGAGCGAAGATATCAAAGTGCGCGATGTCGTGATTGGCATGGGGGCATGTACCGACTCGAAAGTGAACCGTATTCGCTTCAAAGGTCATGACTTTGCCGCTATTGCTGACTACAAAATGGTTCGTGCGGCAGAAGACGCAGCTAAAGCACGCGGTGTTGATGTAAAAGTCGGTAACTTGTTCTCTGCTGAGCTTTTCTACACGCCAGATCCTGAAATGTTTGAAGTGATGGATAAATACGGCATTGTTGGTGTAGAGATGGAAGCGGCTGGCATCTATGGTGTGTGTGCTGAATATGGCGCAAAAGCTCTGACTATCTGTACCGTGTCTGATCACATCAAAACAGGTGAGCAAACCACATCAGATGAGCGTCAAACAACCTTCAACGACATGATGGTTATTGCGTTAGACTCTGTACTTCTTGGTGACCAAGAGTAATTGTTCTTCACTGTAGCTTGATAAAGTAACAGATAACAAAAAGCCCCGTTGTGAAGTGACCCCGTAAAGTTGGACATTTCTGTTAAGCGGCTTTCAAGGCCTGAGTTCGATATTCTATCGGAGTCAGGCCTTTTAGTTTCACTTTTATACGT
>NZ_VTYC01000030.1:0-65848 GCF_013114115.1 Vibrio sp. 070316B
ACTTGAAGCGCTTTTTTGACGATTAAGAGAGCCAATTTCAGACAAAAGAAAGTCTCTTTTAGCCTCTAAATCACGGATAGTTCTCGTCAGAAGCAAGCGGTCAATCCAATCAATTACAAACGAGCAAACACGACCAAATAGTGAGAGTGCGACCATGGTCATGACTAGAGCTTCAATCAGTGAATGCACATCATCGCCAGTTAATTGATAAATTACCGTTTCCATGATTAAGCCTTGTTTGCTTTCATGAAGTTATCGAAGTGCTTTTTGATTTCTTCATCGACAGGCACAAGCTTGGTTACCAAGATATCGAGCGGGTCATTTGGGTTAGCACCAAAGTTCAGCTCGTATTCGCGGTTAGCCACAAAAGCGCGGGATTGGATAAGTTGACGTGCGTATTCCACATCAATTTTCAGTGCTTGCTTGTTGTATGGGATGTCAGTTGAAAAGCCGATGCCCGTTTGTTGAAACTTCTCGTTGTCGACTTCTTCAACAGCACGTAGGACAGACAGTTCAGCGAACTCCATATTAGATTTAGGGAAACGCTTGATAGAGATACCAGTTATTGTAGGCATATTCTTGACTCCAAAATTTCGATTTTCTGTTTAGTGTATTCGTCAGGAATGCCTAACGAGGTTTCAAAGTTGGCGCGTCTATGATGCGTAGGAATGAGCATTCCGAATGCTTCACCCAAGTCACCCTCAGTCATAGCCACAATTTCAGATAGCGCTTTGCCACATTGACGACGAACCCAAGCAATACGAGCGAAGAACTCTAGTCCTGCTTTTTTCTTGTTAAGTTCAAGCTTCATTGGTTCGGCAGGGTCGATACTGGCAGAGAAGTCACATAGACCAGCAAAGGCCGAAGCAGGCGAGGCGAGTAGTGCCAAATCGCACTTCTTCAATTCCACTTCGTTGCGGTACCAAATCACTTCTGGGTCAGCGATGTTTTGCTCAAATTTCTTGTTGTAGATACGCCAGTAAACTGAAGACGTACGAGAGCCAACCAAAACAGCTTCCTCTGATAATTCACCAGATTGTGAAACGCGCTTATGAGGAACCATTGTCGGGCCACGGCCACGAGAAGCAGTGCGAAATGCTCCCTCATAAAAACATTTCTCAGCATACTTACAGTCAAAGATTCCGGTGTAGTCATCCACGCAGAGATCCAAACGGGCTAGGCGAGTAATACCCAAAAGAGACAACCACCAGTGCAGTTTTTTGTGTGTGGTGAAGTCGAATAACTTCGAACAGCCAGTACCATTAATCTGTACATAGACCGTGTCATTGTTACCGCCAACACCAACCAAACCACATTCAACGGTTCCGGTAGAGTCGTAAATCACCATCGAATCTTCATAGCCATGCAAGCCACGACCACGCATAGGCGACAGACGGAAGTTAAAGACTTTCGCCATGAACTCATCAAACCTATCAGCCAAAACTTTACGGCATTTGTTACGGTGTAACTCAATTGATTTTTCTATTGCTTCTGGTGAATTAAGACGGCCTTTAACGGTTTGCTTCTTAAACTCAGGAAACTGCAAGTTGATAAAGTCTTGTTCGTTGGAGCTATCCAAATGTCTCAGCGAGCCATACGAAAATGAAAAGGCTAGGTGATCCACTTGAACCGGGCGAATCTCATCATGGAACTTATGTGGTTTTTTAGATGGCACTGAACACGCCCTTAACCAAAAGTTCTTGGTAGTTTTCATCAGTGATTTCAACAATCTGAAATGACACCATTCCATAGTGAGCTTCCATGAACTGGAAGAAATCACGCGGAGTCTTAAAGAAATTGTGACCCCAAGGGAAATAGGCGTTGATACCGTGATTGGGTTCGTTGTCGAAGTAGATAGAGTCCATTATTAAGCCTTAACAACTTTTAATTGAGGCCAACTTGGAAGTAATCGATTGAAAGCGGATTCGATATCGGCGTCGGTCAAAGGCATAGCATTAGATTTATGAACAGTGATAACTGGTGTGACACCAGTATCGGTGATTTGCCAATCACAGAGATAACGAGGAAGAATCCCAGAGCACACTTGAATGATATTCATAACAACCACCTTGACTGATTATTGATAGTTAGAGTGACCGTCTAAGCCGAGCGATAAGCGTCAAGGGCAAATAGCCCAGAACTAGACGGTCAAATTTGACTAACAATTTTTTGTTAGTGAGGAAAATGTTAAACACAACTTTTTGTTAGTGCAAGACACAAAAAATTGTTAGCAATGAGCTATGATTGGTGAAACGGAGGAATTGCCATGTATCAAAATGAACTGTTAGACGCCTACAAAAAGGCGCAAAACTACGTACAAGACAAACAAATTGCCCATGACTTAAATCTACCACCACAAAGAATAACTGACTTTCGTAAAGGGCGTCGCTATCTAACTGATTCTGAAGCGGTTTTTTTAGCAGAAAATGCAAAGTTAGACCCACAGGTCGCATTGATAGGTTTACACGCTGATCGCAATGAAAATCCGGAGATTAAGCAGCTATGGGAACATATGGCAAAAAAGTTTAACGGGTTGGGATTATCAAGTATTTCAATGGCTTGCGCAGGATTAGCGTTGATGGCAGCCACCCCAAATAAAGCACTAGCCAACTGCGTATTATGTACGTTATGTTAAATTGGATTTGTTGTTTATAAGGCAGAACTCTTTGTGTGATGCCCTGCCTTAGTATTGTGTCGATATTCTCTGAATTATACTGTGTATTTAACCATAATGGTTATTTACCATAAAATACCTAATATCCAGTGATAATAATCTTCGATTTTAACCCTGGTATTAGTTAGAGATTAACCGCCAGCAAATTTAACTTTGTAGCCTTTCTTTTCAAGGTGCGCTTTGATCTTGTCACGCGCGTCGCCTTGAATTTCGATGTTACCATCTTTTACTGAGCCACCACAGCCGCAAACTTTCTTAAGTTCAGCAGCCATTAGTTTTAATGGTGCGTCATCTAGATCTAAGCCAGTTACGACAGAAACGCCTTTGCCTTTACGGCCTTTGGTTTCTTTTTGGATTCGAACGATACCATCGCCTTTAGGACGTTGGACTTTCTCTTCTTCAGGTTTGATACGACCTGTTTCTGTTGAATATACTAGGCTCATAATTTATTTCTTTTGTTGCTCTGCTTTTTGTTTAGCGAGTAAGTAAGCTTCTATATGACGCTGTATTGCAATCTTTCCGCCTTTAATAAGGCGTCCGTTAAACATGCAGTACCACGCATTCGGCTCACCAGTGTCATTTTTGATTTGGTAACCATTGAAGTTTTCAGTTTGGCCACCGGTCCCTCTAGACTTACTTAACGCTGTGAACTCTTTTGGGTCAATAATAGATGCAGTATCAATCCACCAATCGATACTCTTTTTCACGGCAGCTAAGTTACCTTGAATAACGTGGTTTTTTAACTTGGTACGCCAAATTGTGTTCGTGGCATCCGTCGATTGGAGATGGATCCCTCGGTAAATTGAATTAGCCATATCTATTGATCATCTTTTTGTTTTCACTGCATTAATCATAAGTATACTAATAATGATAGCAAGCATAATATGGCAAAAACACCTGTCGAGGTACGGTAATTTGAGAAAAAAAGTCCCTATTTTAACCGACTCTGTGATAATTAATTCGTTTGTTGAAAAATTAAACAGCAACGTTACCGTTGAAATTATCGATGAGCTAACAGGTTTCCAGTATTCTCATAATTCACTGTTGGGTATCTACAGTGATTGGAATCGCTACCACGCTTTTTGTACCAAACATCGAATCAATACACTCCCTGCTTCTATTACGGCTGTTCGTCGTTTTCTTGAGACGGAGTCTAGTGAACGAAAGTATGCATCGTTAAAACGTTACACTGCAACGCTTAGCTTGCTGCACACTGTACTCAACTTTGCCAACCCTATTAAGCATAGACAAGTTCGCTTTACCTTGCTCCATCTGCAAGCTCGAATGGCTGGTGATGCTAAGCAGACAAACGCGATGACTTCTTCACACCTTACTCAATTGAACTCGTTACTTTCACATGACAAAGCGACACTAAAAGAGATCCGCGACATAGCGATTTATAACGTAATGTTCGAATGTGCGTTGAAGCGCTCTGAACTCAAGTCTTTATTGGCGAGTGATGTGGAGAGTATTGATCATGACTATCAAATCACAATCAAGGACTTGATATACAAGCTTTCACCAGTTGCAAGTTCTGCGCTTGAGCGCTGGCTGAGCTTTACTGGTTTGGAAGAGGAATTACCTGTGTTCCGGGCGATTGATAAGCACGAAAACATCGGCCTACAACCATTAGATGATTCGTCGATCTATCGGATTTTAAGGCGTGCAAGTGACTTACTTGGTTTAGCCGACAATCACCATTTTTCAGGTAATTCGATTCGAGTTGGCGCGGCACAAGAGCTATCAAAACAAGGGCTTAACGTGAGAGAAATACAAGACTTCGGACGTTGGCTTAGCCCTGCGATGCCAGCCCAGTACGTTGGATATACTGGTACGGCAGAGAGCGAGAAAATGAAGTTCAAAGCGTTAACACCGTGGCAATAAGCGACATTAGGTCGGCAGTAGACTGAAAACATCGCAAACAAAAAAGCGGCTTGGAGAAATCCGAGCCGCTTTTTATAGTTAATCTGTTATACAAAAATTTAGAAAATACCCTTAAGAAAGGCTGGTTCTTACGCAGTTTTCTAGGAACTGAGCGAACTTATGCCCGTCGTGTTCTACCATTTTTGGGAACATCGAGATTGGTGTCATACCTGGGAAGGTATTCACTTCGTTTAAGTAGATTTCGTTATCTTGTGTTAAGAAGAAGTCGATGCGAGACAAGTGGCGAAGCTTCATTTGTGTAAACACTTTGCGAGCGCTGTCCGCAATCAGTTGACGTTGTTCATCAGTAAGATTACTTGCTTCAACTTCTGTGATCGAGTTGCTATCTGCGCTGTATTTTTCTTCGTAAGAGTAGAATGCGCCATTCGGTGCAATCACCTCGCCTGGCTTGCTGATGTGCAGCTCTCCGTCGATTTCATAAGCCGCAACTTCCAGCTCTCTTGGCACCACTGACTTTTCAACAAGCACTTGATCTGAATAAGTAAATGCTTTGTTGATAGCTTCGCTCAAGTCTTCAATATGGTTGACTTGATAACAGCCAACAGAAGAGCCTTGGCGTGCCGCTTTCACGAATACTTTGCCCCACTTTTCAAAAGCTTGAGTTGCTTGTGAGTGAGCTTCGTCTGTATTGTCAGATAGGAATAAATACGGCGTGTTTGGAATACCCAACGCGTCATACCAAAGCTTAGAGGTGATCTTGTTGAAGCTGTTATTGCTAGCTTCAGAACCACAGCCTAGGTACGGGATTTTTGCCATTTCAAACAGTGATTGGATATCACCGGTTTCGCCAGGGAAACCATGGATACAAGGTACGATGAAATCAACTTTTGATTCTAGATCATCACCACGTAGCGTTTGATTATTGATATCAAGATATACTAATTCGCCCGAATCTAGACACCAGCCTTCGCTCTTAATCTCAACTCTTACAACGTTAAAGTCTTCAACGCTCTTAAGTTGGTCAAAAAGGTAATTGGCTGAAACTAAAGACACTTCGTGCTCTGAAGATCCACCGCCGCATAGAAGAAGAATGTTTGTGGTGTTCATGGGTAAATTCGGTCCTTGAAACTAGGAATACTGACTTCAATGATAAACAAAAGTCGAGATAGGTACAGTGTTTTGATTGTTAAAATTGCGTCCGAAAGATCGAGCGATTAACTATTAGACAAAACGGTTCGTCATAAAACAAAAGAAGGAGCATTTGCTCCTTCTTTATGATTCAAAACTTAATTTAACTTGTTAAGCGTTGGGTATTCAGAGTTCTTGATATCATCAATACTCTTCACGAATGGCTTCAAGTTTTTAAGTGAACTAGGTAGTGTTGAGATCGCCTTTTTTGCTTCTAAACGTGTTGCGTAGTCACCGTAAAGTACTGTGAACCACTTAGTGCCGTTGACCATCTTGTAGTTTTCCCAAACTGGCTGAGAAGTCGTTGGTAGCATTTTCACGAAAGAGTCGACTTTACTTTGGCTGCCAACCGCAACAACTTGAACTGTGTAACCAAAACGCTGGTTCATGTCTTGTTGCTTCTTAGTTGGACCTTTCACTGCCGCAACTGGCTTAGCCTGAGTTGTTTGAGTGACTTTCTGCTCTACAGGTTCTGTTCTGATAACGTTAACAACATTCTCTTCAACAACGCCTGATTGCTGTGATTGAGACACAACTGGAGCTTCAACTTTGGCAGTTTTGTACTCTTCTTGATAACTATCTGAAGTCACATCCGTGATGTAGTTTTCAGATACACACGCAGCCAAGAGCAGTGGCAAAGTCGCAATTGCAATTTTTTTCATGGAAAGCTCTATATCCTTAATAATAATTACTATAAATCATGCCGATACGTCGGTTTAGAATCAAGTTAACTTTGAGATTATACACCATTAGTGGGTGACCTATTTCACAAACTTAATGCAGTGTTTGCTTATTCATCTTAATTCGGTGAATTTGCCATCAACCTGTTATCGAAAAGTAAGTTACGATGAACTTACGTGCATTGCTAGGATATGTCTATGAATCATCTTGATCCCCTACTGAAACCCCGTTCGATTACCGTTGTTGGCGCTTCTCAACGTGAAAACCGAGCGGGATACATTGTTATGAATAATCTGTTGCATGGGGATTTTAAGGGGGCGGTAATGCCAGTTACGCCCAAATATGATTCGGTGGCGGGTGTACTTTCCTACAAAAACATTTTGTCGCTCCCGATCGTCCCTGATCTTGCGATTCTTTGTACCAACGCGTGTCGCAATATAGCTATCTTTGAGGAGTTAGCGGAGAAAGGCATTGCGTCTGTCATTGTTCTATCTTCAGACATGCAACAGCCGAGTGATAACGGTGAAACATACGATTCAAGATGCCTAGCGATTGCGAAAAAGCACAATATAAGGATGCTTGGTTCAAACAGCTTAGGCGTGATAATCCCTTGGCTTAATCTCAATGCATCCTTCTCTCCTGTTACCGCACTACCCGGCAAGATTGCGTTTGTTTCTCAATCTGCAGCGGTGTGTACCACGATACTTGATTGGGCGAATGATAAAGAGATCGGTTTCTCTGCATTTATCTCTATCGGAAACGGCACAGACATCGAATTCTCGGAACTGTTGGATTATTTGAGCACCGACTCCCACACGGAAGCAATATTGCTTTATGTCGATAGCATTAAAGACGCAAGACGTTTCATTTCGGCAGCACGAGCTGCGTCGCGCAACCGGAGAATATTGGTCTTAAAAGGCGGGAGGACTGCAAAAGGCAGAGCGGCGGCAATGGCACATACCGGCGGTGCAGACACTTTAGATATTATTTATGACTCGGCCATTCGTCGTAGTGGCATGCTGCGAGTTAAGAACTTGCATGAACTGTTTGCTGCCGTAGAAACTTTAACTCACTCTGTCCCATTACGCGGAGAGCGACTGGCCATTGTCACGAATGGTGGTGGGCCTGCGATTATGGCAGTAGATACGCTTTTTGAGCGCGGTGGTAAACTCGCTGAATTATCGGAAGAGACGCTCGAAAAGCTTAATAAGGTGCTACCTTCAAGTTGGTCACATAGCAATCCTATCGATATTGTGGGTGATGCAGGTGATCAGCGTTATATTGATACGATTAACACACTGCTCGATGGTGATGAGGCAGATGCTATTCTCATCATGCATAGCCCTTCTGCTATCGCACACTCTGCTCAAACTGCTGAGCGCATCATCGAAGCGATTAAAAAGCACCCTCGCCATAAGCGATTCAATATTCTTACCAATTGGTCTGGTGAGCTTACGGCAAGGCCTGCTAGAAAGCTGTTCACTGAAGCTGGTATTCCAACCTATCGAACACCAGAGAGCTCTGTGGTCGCATTCATGCACTTGGTCGAGTACCGACGCAACCAACGTCAGCTTATGGAGACGCCAACCACGGCTGAGAAAGTCCATATTGAAGATTTAGCCGATGCCAGAAATTGGATAGAACGCCAATTACTGGATAAAGATACAGTTAGCCTTGATACCCATCAAAACAGTCAGTTTTTCAAACACTTCAACCTAGATGTGCTGCCTACTTGGATCGCTTCAGATCCTAGTGAAGCGGTACATATTGCAGAAACGATTGGTTATCCTGTCGCAGTTAAACTCCGCTCTCCAGATATCGCGCATAAATCTGACGTTCAAGGCGTAATGCTTAATTTAAGAAACAGCAGTGAAGTCGCAAATGCGGCTCAAGCGATTCTTGATCGCTCTCAACTGTCGTTTCCTACAGCACATATCCATGGCTTGCTGGTACAAGGCATGGCGAAACTTGCTGGCGGACAAGAGCTTCGCGTGAAAGTCACAACCGATGAAACATTCGGTCCTATTATTCTACTCGGTCAAGGTGGTTCGGAATGGGATGAGTCGATTGATGCGGCTGCAGCGTTCCCACCACTGAATATGACACTGGCTCGCTATTTGATTATTCGAGCGATAAAGAGTGGCAAGATTCGTCTACAGAAGCTTCCTAACCCTATCGACATAGAAGGCTTGTCGGAGTTGCTGGTTCGTATCTCACAAATGGTGGTTGATTGCCCTGAAATACATGATCTGGATATACACCCAGTACTTGCGAATGGCGATAAGTTCACGATATTGGATGCAGATATTGTATTGAAAGCCTACGAAGGTGATCCGCAAGAAAGGCTGGCGATTCGCCCATACCCCGTGGAGCTTGAAGAACGTATCCAGTTAAAAGATGGTACAGAAGTGTTGCTACGCCCTATTCTTCCTGAAGATGAACCACTTCATGCCGACTTTATTAACCGAGTGTCTAAAGAGGATCTCTACAAACGCTTCTTTAGTGATGTGGGTGAATTCAATCATGAAGCGTTAGCTAATTTCACTCAGATTGACTTCGATAGAGAGATTGCTTTTGTTGTTGTGCGTGAAGAGCAAGGGGTTCCTGCCATTATCGGTGTGTCGCGCGCGCTGATTAACCCAGAGAATACGGATGCAGAATTCGCGATATTGATTCGCTCTGATTTAAAAGGCGTTGGTTTAGGTCGAATCCTTATGACTAAGGTTATTGATTACTGCCGTGCTAAGCAGACTAAACAGATGTCGGGAATGACAATGCCAACCAACAGAGGGATGCTGACACTAGCTCAAAAACTGGGTTTCAAGCTAGATATCTGTTTTGAAGACGGCACAGCAGATATGGTGCTTCCGTTACTTGAGTGACCATGTTTTTTTAAGGTGTTGAATACACCAAGATTTGGCGTCGCCCATTTTGTTGCGTCGCCAAGCCATCACAATGTCGATCGGTTGCGGCTCCGTCCCTGCAATCTGTTTTAAAACACCAGATTCGATCAAAGGTTTAGCAACGCTACACGGCAAGGTACCAATGCCGAGCCCACTAGTTAAAGCTTCTACTTTTGCTGGGAAGCTCGTCACCGTCAAGCGTGGTTGTTTCTCTAAAATATTGATGCTTAATGCTGGCTGATCGCGTGCAGTATCTGCAATTGCAATCACCCTGTAACTTTCTCTAGCCTTTTGATCGAAATCTCCAGAGCGCTTATGTACGTAGTGGTTGGATGCTGCTACCCAAACCATTTCCATTTTTCCTATTACGTCACTTTTCATGTCATTGGGAATGGTGTCTACCTTTGGGCAAACCAGTAAGTCAGCTCGACCATCTGACAGCGATTCCCAGCACCCCGCCAAAATTTCTTCTTGTAAACGTACCCGTGTTTTACTGATTTTCCCTAACTCATCAACCAGTGGGAAGAAGTTAGCGATTGGGATAATGCCATCAAAGGCAATGGTCAAATCCAATTCCCAACCATTGGCTAGAATGCTCGCCTCGTTTACCAGCCTCTCTGTGGCACCAAGAATTACTCTGCCTTGCTCAAGTATCAATTGTCCTGCTTCCGTGAAGTTTGCACGGTGACCTGAACGGTCAAAAATCATGATATCTAAGTCTTGTTCAAGCTTTTGAATTTGGTAGCTGAGTGACGAAGGCGCGCGGTCCATTTCATTGGCCGCAGCAGCAAAACTTCCACGTCTATCGATGGCGTCTAGGATGTGTAACGCTTCAAGTGTTATTGGGCTATGCATCAGTTCCCTACTTTATAAATGAGATTTTGATCACAAAAATGGAAGCATTCACCAGATAAATGGAACCATTAAAGGTCTTTTAATACAATGAGTTATACGGTTTAAGTGAGCTTTTAATGACAAAACTACAAATAAATTGAAATGCAAATAATAGTAATTATCATTTAGATCCAATATTATCTTTCGCGAAATCAAGATAATACTATGGAATTAAGGTAACTATCAGATGTATAAGCAATCCCTACTCTCTGCTTCAATCGTTTTAGCGCTTTCATCAACCTCAGCCTTAGCTGAAGATTATGCCCTATTTGACGAGGTTGTTGTATCTTCGACTCGTACGAATCAAACACTTATCAATACTGCAGCTTCAGTCACCGTAATCTCTGATAAGCAAATCGAAGAGAATATGGCAAAAGATGTCGACGAGATTTTCGAGTACACGCCTGGTGTAACGATGAACTCAAGTTCACGCCAAGGTGCACAAACTATTAATATCCGTGGCATGGAAGGAAAACGCGTTAAGATTCTAGTCGACGGTTCATCGCAACCTGGTTCATTTGACGGTGGTCCTTATGCATTTATCAATTCTAGTGGTATTTCTATCGACCCTGATATGTTGAAGAGTGTCGAAATCATCAAAGGTGCTGCTTCAAGTTTACACGGAAGTGACGCAATTGGCGGTGTTGTGGCGTTTGAAACTAAAGATCCCTCTGACTTCTTGAAAGATGGTGAAGACTTCGGTGGTCAAGCTAAACTGTCTTACTCTTCTGAAGATAACTCGTTCAGCGAACATGTTGCATTAGCTAATCGTTTTGGCGATTTAGAAACTCTGGTTGCTTACACTCGCCGTGATGGTGAAGAGCTTCAAAACTTCCGTAACTCGGGTGATTTAGAGAACTACGCAGTAGAAAATCAAGACACATCAGCAGATAATCTATTGGTTAAACTTCAATACCAATTGAATGAAAGCCATCGCATTGAGCTTCTAGCAGAGCTCATTAAAGATACCTCTGATTCAGACATCTACCACTCTAGTTATGATAGCTACACTGGTGAAGATGACACGAAACAAAACCGATTCGCAATCAAGCACATTTGGTTTGCAGACGGCGCGATTGCTGACACAGTGACGAGTAAAGTGTCGTACATTTCTAAAGAAGAGAACGGTGTTACGAAACGCTTTAAGCCTGCAGGCCCAGGTTTCCCTCCTTACGTTCCTGCTAATAACGACAACCTTCAAACCAAAGATTATGATTACACCGAAGATAAGCTTGAGATAGAGACGCAACTAGACAAAGAGATTAACAATCACTACCTAGTTTATGGTGCGACTTATACACATAGTGACATCAGCAACACCAATATGGAGTACAACTCAGATCCAGCGACTGACGATCAGCTTTACGTGTACACGCCTGATGCGAAAGAGCAGAAGTTTGGTTTGTTTGTTCAAGACGAAATCAGCCTAATGAACAATAAGCTGGTTGTGACTCCTGGTGTTCGCTTCGACTACTTCTCTACAGACCCTGGTAAAAACACTGGCGAATCTCTAACTGACTTCTCAGATTCTGCAGTAACAGGTCGTTTAGGTACAACGTACAAACTAACAGATACAGGTACTGTATTTGGTCAAATTAGCCAAGGCTTTAGAGCCCCGTCATTTGATGAACTCTACTACACATACGACAACCCTGGTCACGGCTACGTAAATGATCCGAATCCTGACCTTAAGTCAGAAACAAGTATCTCGTACGAGCTTGGTTACCGTCACAACACGCAAGCTTCATCGTCTGAGATTGCAGCTTACTACAGTGATTACGATGATTTCATTGAAACTGTAGTAACGAAAAAAACCGGCGGTACGACACACTACTCTAACGTTAACTTAGAGTCAGCGACAATCAAGGGTGTTGAGTTCTCGAACACGTTACTTTGGGATGTGTTAGTGGGTGCGCCAGAGGGTATTTCTACTCATTTCGTGGCATCTTACACTGAGGGTGAAGATGGAAACGGTAATGCACTAAACAGTGTTAACCCATGGAACGCTGTGTTAGGTCTGAACTACGATGCACCGAACCAAAATTGGGGTACAAGCCTTAAGTTAAATTACACGGCTGATAAATCTGGCTCAGACATCAACTTTGATGACGAGAATGGCGGTAATGCTGGTCAAGCTGAACTTCCAAGTGCAACGGTTGTTGACTTAACTGCTTACTACAAACCAATGAAAGATTTGACTATTCGTGGTGGCGTGTTCAACTTAACTAACGAAGAGTACCACCGTTGGAATGATATTCGCGGCGATGATGAGCTTTACAAAGAGAACTCTCAAGCTGAAAGAAACTACGGTATTTCAGCTAAGTACGAATTCTAATTCGTTACAAACTTAAATTGCAGAAACTAAAAAGCCAGCTTTATGCTGGCTTTTATCTATTTCACTAAAAATTGTATCAAAAAGGAATAAGTGAAATTACTTCTCTGCCATTTCTTTCTTTACCATTACCGCAGCAGCAATGATGAAAGTGATGATTAGGCCTAGTTCCATGATTAACTCCAAAGAAAATTAACATTAAACATATAATTCGTGTGCATAGTAACACAATGAATACAGAATGATACTTTTTAACCACTAATTTACTTTTTATTCGATTTAGATCAAAAAAGATGCCCTAAAGCATCTTTTTATAAGTTAATCATTCATGAAACAACTAGATCAGCCAGGGAAGCCATTAGGATTTGTTGACTGCCAACGCCATGTATCTTCGGTCATTTCAGTCAGTGTGCGGGTTGCGTTCCAACCTAGTTCTTTCTGAGCTTTCGCCGGATCTGCCCAACATTCTGCGATGTCACCAGCACGTCGCTCAACAAGTTTATATGGGATTTCTTTGCCGCTTGCTTGTTCAAACGCCTTAACCATGTCTAAAACACTAGAACCGTTGCCTGTACCCAGGTTGTAGATGTGCAGACCATCTTTGCGCCCTACTTTATCAAGTGCTGCAATGTGGCCATCCGACAGGTCCATAACGTGAATGTAATCACGAACGCCCGTGCCATCTTTAGTTGGATAGTCACTACCAAATACAGATAAGAATTCGCGTCGGCCAACGGCAACTTGAGAAACAAACGGCATCAAGTTGTTTGGAATACCTTGTGGATCTTCACCTAGTTCGCCACTTGGGTGTGAACCTACTGGGTTAAAGTAACGAAGTAGCGTGATGCTCCAATCTGGATTCGCTTTTTGGAAATCGGTGAGACACTCTTCGACCATTAATTTACTGCGACCATAAGGGTTGGTTGCGCTAGTCGGGAAATCTTCAGTGATAGGCACACTTGCAGGGTCACCGTACACGGTTGCTGATGAGCTGAATACCAACGTTTTAACATTTGCTTCGCGCATTGCATCAACGAGAACCAAAGTGCCGTTTACATTGTTGTCATAGTATTCAAGAGGCTTCTCAACTGATTCACCCACAGCTTTTAAGCCAGCAAAGTGAATGACGGCTTCGATGTCGTGTTGCTTCAATGTTTCAGTTAACAGTGCTTTATTACGAATGTCACCTTCAACGAATATAGGACGAACGCCAGACACTTTTTCAATACGCTCTAGAACGCTTGGCTTACTGTTGTACAAGTTATCAAAAAGTACAGGTGTCATACCTGCGTTGATCATTTGGATACTTGTATGACTGCCGATATAGCCCATGCCACCGGTTACTAAAACATTCATGTTTAGACCTTTTAATTATGAATACTCAATCTATCGCTTATGATACAACAACTTAGTGCGAGGTCACACCCCACAGCGCAATCAAACATCACTTGAGAACACAAATTGCCCTTTCCCTTGGTGTTTCGCGTGATACATGGCTTCATCAGCCATTTGTAAGATTACGTCGATATTACTTTCAGAACCTTTGACTAAATGAATACCAATACTCGCGCCTACGTGCAGTACGCGCTGTTTATAACTCACTTGCTGTTCAATAAGCCTCAACAAGCGCTCGGCCAATTTGCCAAGCAAGATCTTGTCGGTTTGTTTAATAATAAGAACAAATTCGTCACCCGACAAACGAGCAACAAGATCGCCGGCTCTTACTTGAGATAACAGCCTATTTGAGACTTCTTTAAGGATTTCGTCACCCGCGTCATGCCCATAGGTATCATTTACGTGTTTAAATCCATCTAAATCCAAATAAATGACCGCAAAATGCTTGTTTGAATACTGGTTCGATGAGACAGCATCATCAAGAAATTTATACAGTTGCGCTCTGTTCGCCAGGCCTGTCAATGCATCGTGATGAGCTAAATGCTCAAGCCTTTCCATCTCTTTGACATTGGATAAGTCAGATAGTGTCAACACCATATCGAACGCGCCTTTGTTGTTGTCTGACGTGACTCGGTTAACCTTTATGAACATCGGAACTAAGGTGCCTGAAACGTTTTTCTCCGATACCTCTCCCTGCCATTGACCATAATTCTCTAGTGAGGTGCGAATAGTTGGCATCAACGACGAGAATTGTTGCCAAGAAAAAACTTCGAACGGAGTTTTACCCACCAGCAGATCCGCGTGATAACCAAGCATCTGAGTGACGGCGGGGTTAACCATGGTAATGACATTGGATGAATTAACTACGATGAGTCCATCTTTACTGTTTTCAAATACTCCGGCTGCGATACGTTGGCGACTCATCGCTGTTTCAATGTCGGTCACATCTTGGATCGCGAACAAGGTGTTGCCATTCTTTGATAAAGATCGGCTGCTGATCTGTAGCCATTGCTTATTATGAAATAGATCAGTTGCTTCAATTAATTCGTCATTCAGCTCAATATTAGAATCGATAACCCCTTTTAAGAACCCCTGTTGCTTGGTTTGAATAAGCTCTTGTATGGATAGGCTTTCGAGAAATGCTTCGCTGCACTTGAAGATATCGCGTGTTGCTATGTTGGCATGTACGATCGCCCCTTTGCTATCGACCACCAGCAAAGAGTGTTGCACCGTTTCGATCACTTCATTCGCAAATGCTTTCTCTTCTTGTAATTTATCAAGCGTAAAATGAACCTGGCTGTCGCGCTGCTTTAATCGTTGTAGCATGGTGTTAAATGCACGAACCAACTCACCTATTTCATCATTGTTCGAAGTAACCAATCTTGGCTTCTCAGCACGTCTTTCTACAAACGCTTGCATTGCTTCGTTGAGTTCAAACATTGGGTCGATGATAAAGCGTTGAATTAATTTAACGAGCACAGCGCCCAAAATAACCAGCAGTACGAAATAGATCCCAGCGACCTTAATAATATTGGTTAAGATCTTCTCAAATGTTTTCTTTGAAATGGTGACACGTAGATTTGCGATGATTTCGTTGTCGAGAACCACAGGAACCAATAAATAGATGTACTGCTTTGAAATCGCAAATTGTTGAGATGTGATATCTTCACGCTCTTCGCTGGTGGGCCTAGGAATATTCGAGCCCCCTATTTGATAACTGGCAAAGAGCTGTTCTTGAGTGTCGAATAGCTTTACTCGAACGATATCTTCGTCTGCGACAAATGCGGATAAGATTTCGTTAGCTGACGCTTTGTCTTCGAACAATATTGCAGCTTGCAGGTTATACGCAACCCCTTGAGCAAGCACTTTAACACGTTGTATCAGGTTCTGTTTCTCTCGCTCGAACGTGACAGTGTAATTTATTGATTGAATAGTAACAAAGGCAACCGATACAAACAGAATGATCGGTAAGATAAGCTTGTTTTTTATCGAGATATTATTGATGAAAGACAGCATTATTTACCCTCCACTACAGAGATACGAAGGAGGTTTGAGCCTATGATGTAATTACCTTTTTTAGCATTGGTGAGATTGATTTTAGGCTTGAGTTTGTTGTCAACGTGCATAAGCTCGATCACGCCGCCCATTTGGGTAAAATCGTCGTCATCGCTAATAGTGACCATATTCGGTGAGTAAATCTGTTCATTTAGCTGACCATTCACATCAGACAAATAAGTGATATTGCACTGTGGCGTTAGCGTTTGGTGGACTTGGATTGGCAGTGAACGGAGCGTCTTTTGGTTAGTAATGGAAACAAGCGCATCGTTTATTTTTTGGTTCCCAAGTACACAGAAGTGAACCTTATCCATCAAGTTTTCATCATTCCACTGAATAAAGTTGGCAATTCTGAAGAGGTAGACCGCTTTCACTTCATAAGGCTTGAAACCTGCAGCCTCGATATTGAGAGCAGTGAATAAGGGAAATACAAGAGCGATACACGAAACGACTCGCTTGGCTGAGCGTCTAAAATTCATGAGAAACCCTTACATAAACAGACTCTTGATTAACACTCTTTGGTGAAGTGAGCTCAGCCTGGTAGCCACTGCCTTTTCCGATGTTTTCAATAACTACTTCAACCAATGGCGCGGCATGAGATTTTTTCCATGCTAGACGTGCATCAAAGACGAGTTCATGTGGGTAAGATTGCCATGAGTATTGAGTGCCATCTTCTGCAACCCAGTAATCTGGGTAGTTCACGTTGATGTATTGCCCAATAACATCAAATTGCCAGCTGTCGGTAATGTTCCACATGAGTTGTACTGTGGCTAAATGTTGATTGTCGATATCGTAATAGACACTGGTTTGAGCGCTTGAGTTCGGATCATCGCCTTTACGCTTACCTTCTAATGTCGAATAGGCATATCCGAAATAGCTGCTGAGGGCCGGTGTTAATTGATATGACGCACCGACCTCTAACCCATAAGTTGTCGCTTGGTAATCATCCGATAGCGTGCCGACATAAACATGATTAGCTGGAATGTCGCTCGGATCATAACTATGGAAACGAAGGTTATCGTGTTCACTCAAGTAAATGGTCGCATCGAGCTCAAAATCAGAGTTATTCGTATATCGATATCCCATTTCTATTGTGACAACATCTTCATTATTTAATTGGTTGTTTGGCTTAAACAAATCCAAATAGCTAACTCCGGTCTCTGGATAGTAGCTGTTAAAGTAATAGGCTGAATTGCTGTCCATATAAGATGGTGCGACTACCGCTTTACTTACCCCTGCCCAAAGTGAATGGCTAAGATTCAACTTGTATAACCCACGCACTTGAGGTGAAACCTCTGTTGAGTCATTTTGAGTGAAATGCTCTAACTTTGCACCAAGGGTAACGGACAGTGCTTCAGTCCATTGTACCTGTGATTGTATAAATGCATTGGCGATGTAATCGTTGGCGCTCTCTACGTCATAGGCACGCCCGTAGTAATCAGGATTGTACCAATCAACCTCGTTAACCTGACTCGACGAAAAATCTAGATACAGGTATCGCAACCCACCACCAACCGTGATTTGATGAGTCGTCGACAGTTGCTTGATAAGCGTCGAATCAAAATCGACCGTGGTATAACTCCCAGGTGCATCCGGTGCATTATCTTCATTGTATTCCCCCCACAACGAATATGAGAAGGTCGAGGTATCGCTTATGCTTCGTGAGTCGTTAAATTGCAGATAAAAAGAGTGGCTTTCATTATCAAAATCATTAGCTTGGTAATCAACGAGCGTACCAGAGCTATCGTATTGAACTGAATACAACTCTGATTCGGAAAAGCTCTTTTCACCGCCGATTCTTAGTGACCATTGTTGATCACTGTCGCTTGGTTGAAACACCATACCAGCGGACTGCGCTTTCCATTTCTCGGATTCATTAGAACGATACGTTGGCTCTTCTCGGTATTTATAGAAGGCTCTCGCATTGACACTAGCGTTAAAGCTAAGCCCTTGCCTAACACTGAACTCATAATTGTCAGTATTCGAGGCAAGACCTGAGATATAAGTACCTTGGGTTTCACTGGCTGATTTCGTAATAATGTTAACGACGCCATTAGCCGCATTACCACCCCAAATTGTTCCTCCTGGCCCTTTTAATACTTCAATTCGTTCAATGTCGGCAAGAACATAGTCAACGTCGCTCCAATACGTACCGCCATACACTGGGCTAAATAAACTTCGTCCATCCATCATTACTAGCATTTTGTTGTATAATCCATCATGAAAGCCACGAGCAGATACAAACCATGAAGTTTCGTTGAACTTAGTGACTTTAAGGCCCGGCACGAGCTTCAACGCTTCCGCAATGGTCTTAGCACCGCTACGTTGAATACGCTCATTCGAAAGCACATACACGGACGACGGAATGTCCGTGAGCTTTTGAGTCACTTTTGACGCCGTTTCCATCTCAACGTCTAACATCGACAATTCTTCAAGGCTCATCGACATGAGTTGATCTAAAGAGTTCTCCTGAGCCACCACACAGGCCGATGTGGTTAATGCTAGTCCTAAGCTAATTGGGCGGGAAATCATGCGTTCACCTAATATAAAGATAAAAATGGTTCTTCTTTGTTGATGGATGAACTATATATGAAATGGCGTACTAATAAATGTACAGTAGCAAAACTTTGAATCAGGTCACTGTTTCATTTCGTCATTTGTACGAGTGTCGTTAGATATCTATACCTAAAGGAATGACGGCAAGTGACAACGAAGATATTGCTTAATTGCGACATGGGAGAAAGTTTCGGCAATTGGAAGATGGGCGATGATGAATCGGTCATGGAATGGGTAGATATGGCCAACATTGCCTGTGGCTTTCATGCGTCCGATCCACACGTCATGTCGAAAACGATAAAGCTTGCTCAGCACTACCATATTCAAATTGGTGCTCATCCGGGCTATCAAGATCTTGTCGGATTCGGTCGTAGATCTATCCCACATACTATGGAGCAGATCAGTGAGCTCGTTTGTTATCAAGTCGGCGCATTACAAGCCCTGTGCCGTTATCACCATACTACCGTTGGTTACGTAAAGCCTCATGGTGCGCTTTATAACGATATGATGTCGAGCACCGATATTTTTAATGCGGTGGCACAAGCGGTAGCTGAATTTAATATCCCACTGATGATTCTCTCTTCCTCGGACAACCAACAATATCTAGATATTGCCGACGACCACGATCTTCCCCTTTTATTCGAAGCGTTCGCAGATCGTGCATACCTAAATAACGGCCACCTCGCACCACGAACACAAAAAGGGTCGGTGTACGTGAATCAAGACGATATCTATAACCAAGTGATGCAAATCGTCAATTACGGCTCGGTAACGACTATCGAAGGTGAAAGACTACCGATTGAAGCCGATACGATTTGCGTCCATGGTGATAACCCCCAATCCATCGCATTAATTAGAAAAATTCGCCAAGACCTTAACGCATTTAATTAGTATCAGTATGGCGTGAGTGTGCTCTTACTCGTTGACTGAGACAAGTCGACATTCTCATGCCTCGCTAAACACGGACGTTGAAATAGAACTTATGGAAAGGAAATGACGAATAATCAGATAGAATTTAATATCACGCCCGTCGCTGAGTGCAGCGTACTTGTTACGTTACTGCCTTCAGGAAATCGTTCAAGTGTGGTTAGCGCTCAATACATGGCACATTTTTCAAAGGTGATTCGCGAAGAACTGACCACAGTGTTGATGAATGTCAC
This sequence comes from Vibrio sp. 070316B, assembly GCF_013114115.1. Lineage (NCBI taxonomy): Bacteria > Pseudomonadati > Pseudomonadota > Gammaproteobacteria > Vibrionales > Vibrionaceae > Vibrio > Vibrio sp. 070316B. The sequence continues at coordinate 19,723 of NZ_VTYC01000030.1, forward strand.
GCCAGCCTATAACACGATACTGATCGATTACTTCCCGTATCGAATCTCCGAGCAACACTTCATTACTCAACTCAATTCGATACTGAAAGAGGCAGTTGCTACCTTTTCGATAACAAGTAATACGCGTAATGCAATCGAACTCCCTGCTTATTACTCTACTGACACAGCCCTTGATTTAGATAAGTACCAAGCGAAAGGCTTATCGCTGGACGATATCATTCAATATCATACCTCTCAGATCTACACTGTTAGCGCTATCGGATTCATTCCTGGATTTGCATTCATGTCAGATGTTGTTGAGCCGTTGGTATTACCTCGTCATTCCACTCCACGACTAAGTGTGCCCAAAGGCAGTATCGGGATAGCAGACTCAAAAACTGCGGTTTACCCATCTGACTCACCAGGTGGCTGGAACATTATTGGTAACTGTCCTTTGTCATTGTTTAATCATAGCCAGCTCGACGGTAGCCAACAGCATGGTTCACATAATCCACAAGGAGAACTCTCGTTACTCGATGTAGGTGATTCTGTTCGTTTTAAAGCAATTTCAAGGCAAGAATTCATTGAACTTGGAGGAGATGTCGGCAATGGCTAAATCAATCAATAAGGCGACAATCACCGTTATTAAACCGGGACCTTTAAGTTTGATTCAAGATTTCGGACGTTTTGGCGTTTCTCATCTAGGTATAACACAAGGTGGACCCGTAGATGATTACTCCTACAGTTGGGCTAATCATTTATTAGCAAATCCTGTTAATCGAGCAGCTTTAGAAATCACTCTTGGCCAATGCACGCTAAAGGTTAATGACGATTGCGAGATGGCGATTTGCGGTGGTGATCTACAGGCGACTTTGGATGGAAAACCGCTGGCCAACTGGAGTACATTTCAAGCGTTTAAAGGGCAAATGCTTTCGTTTGGTTTACCAAAGAATGGATTAAGAGCTTATCTAGCAATTAAAGGGGGCTTTGATGTTCCCGTCGTACTCAACAGTTGTGCAACAGTAACGCGTGAAAAAATAGGTGGATTAACTCAAGACGGTGAAGCGTGCCAATCCGGGTACCAATTAGGCTTCACTAAGCACCCTCTTGCAAAGCACTTTAGACCTCTCTGTGTAACTTTTCGATACACACCAGATTACAACCTACCGGTCAATTTGAGAGTGATTGAAGGCTATCAGAGCGAACAATTTTCTGAATTTGCTAAAGAGACACTTTATAGCTCTCTTTATACTGTGGACCAAAACTCGAATCGCATGGGTTATCGTCTTAGTGGTAAATCGGTTCACTCTCCAGATATCTCACTGTTATCCGAAGGCATTGCGCTGGGTGCGATCCAGGTACCACAAAATGGGCAACCTATTGTTCTGCTTAATGATAGGCAGACAATTGGCGGTTATCCAAAGATCGGGTGTGTTGCAAGAATTGACTTGCCGCGTTTGGCGCAAGCAAAGCCTGGGCATCAGATTTCATTTAGTAAGGGGGATCGCTTGGGGTTGCAAGATGTGTGGTGTCAGTGGGCGCGATTCTTCGGTTATTGATAATGAACTTTCAGCCACCGTTCACAGTGGTGATTGTCAACGGATAAAAAATCGGCTTACCTAAGTAAGCCGATTTTTCGTTTTAGTGGTGGTCTTGGCCTGAAACTTTCGCCAGCGCATTTGGGTATCCACGCTCTTGGGTCAACCCTATCGCTTTATTTTCAATATCGTTTAACTTAAGTGACATTGTCACTGAGTGTGTATCTTCAATCGAGTCAGACTCGGGAATATCGAACCAGTGTTGAGCCACCTTTTGCGCTGCTTCTAATGTTGAAGACGCCTTTACTACCTCAAGCCTTGCATAACGCTCGCCGCAGAAAGAGACATCTGAAGCGCGTAGGCTTGGGTCGGTCCCCGGAATTTGCTGCGCTCCAAATAGAGGCTTACCACCAACTTGTGCAGAGCTAAAGCTTGGTATGAACTGAGACATATGGGTAATCGCCGCACATGTTCTTAGCTCTAGCTGTTCTTCACTCCAACCAGATACGATTTTCTTCAGTAGCTTTGAAGGTAGCTGAGGCTGTGAAGAGCCTGTAGAAGATGAAACCAAGCCACCTTCAAACAGAGTGATCCCTTCCGTCATGCCATGAAGCTGGAATACTCCATCAGCGTATGGTGTTAATTGAGCCATACCTTGTGGTGTGCCTCGTGGGCCATGAAAGATAACCTCAGGCCACTCTTCCTTACATTCTTGTGAATATGGCCACTCCGTCACATAGGCGGCTTTAAACTCAACAAGTCGTTGCTGTTTCGAACCTACAAAGTCATCCACGATGCCGGTTTCAAAGCCGCTGGCATTAATCAAATAATCGGTGGTTAGTGTGCGGCTTTTGTTACCAATGTCCGTGTAGGTTAATGACCAACCTTGTCCCGTAGATTGAACCGATTGTAAGCGGCTGTTGGTCAACACTGTACAATTTGGCTGTTGCTCCAACGATAGTTGAGCCGTCGCAGACAGTCGGAATACACTCCAACCATACTCTTGAACCATGGCAACGGGATATTTAAGCGTTTCTAAATCAGTATGTTTGGCGAAAGGAATACACCACTCATCAAGCGTTGTTGGCTTTAGTGGCTGCGTTAGTTTAGCTAGCGCCAATAACTCATCTTTGTCATAAAGCTTGTAGTACTCTTCAGGGGCCCCAAGTACTTGATTGTTTTTGTCTTGCTTAACGAGTTCGGCATAAGCGTCTTTTATTATCTTGAGACGAGGAAGCAAGTCCAATGGCTCCCCACCATCGCTGTGTGGAACGGCTATGACGGTTGGACGAATATTGATCGTGTGAGGGAACAAACGGACGGTGTCAATTGACTGTGTGAGCAATTGAAGACACTGCTCTACAGAAATATCTCGATACAAATTGCCGCCAGCATGTAGGTGGCAAATCGGTGGACCATTAACCAAACTTGGCCCTTTTTCCAATATAGTGACCTTAAAACCCAACTCACTGAAGTGAATAGCGCTTGTTGTTCCGGCTATACCACCGCCAACAATGGCAATAGAAGCTTGATTTGTATCCGTTTTGTTGTGGTTCATCGTGTTCTGTAGAATAAGATTAACTGCCACTATTCTACTTTTGTTCGACGATGAATTAAAACACATTTTTATCAAGGTCTTAGCTTGGTGGTTCGTTGAACTTATGTAAAAAACTTAAATAATCTCTTGACTCAATAACTTCCAATACTGTTTTCGAGGTTATTCTAACAGTCAAATTTGTCCTAAGTGACGCCACACAAAGGCTGCCTCAGTACTCTTAAAACAAAGATGTTAACTTATCCCTAAAGTTATCCACCGTTTTTGTGGATAACTGTTGATAACGTTCATGCTAAGTTGCGCAAACCCTTTGTTTACAGGGACTAACCGCTGTTCATTAAATCGACACAAATACACAATACGTTTCAAAAAATGCTAAAAAATGTCAATTTTAAAGTGCTAAATGCCTAAGTTGTGCTAGCCGTTGGTCAAATAAAAAACGGTCTAACCGTGAATTCTATAAATAGCTTTCGCCCTAGTATAAAAATTCACAATCAGACCGTTTCAATAAGCGAATAAAAGCTTACGGCTTTACATCATGAATACTCAAGAGAGTTAACCAAAATCCTTGTTTACAGGAGCCAATAGACGCTTAATTAAGCTGTTCACAACAGCGGCTAGTGTGATAAAGGTCAGCACAGGTAAAACAACCCACAACATCGGATGAAGCGAAGGCGCGAGTTCAAAGCCGAAACTCATCACACCTGCCACGCTCATTTCAGAACCCAGCGCAGCAATTGAGCCTGCTACCAGTGCCATTAGCCCATATTCACACCAGATAGTGTTAAGGATGCGTTTCTTGCTTGCCCCTAACGTACGATACAAACGTATCTCTTGTTGCCTTTGAGATAAGCTAAGACGTAAGAGCGTAAAAATAAGCAATAATCCTGCAACGACGCCAAGTGCTGCCAACACGGTAATCGACCAAACAATCTGTTTAAGCAGCTCTTGGATCTTGCTGCCCATTACACGGATATCCATTAAACTAACGGTTGGATGATTCCGTGAGAGTTCGTTGAGCATTTGGTTGTGCTGATCTTCGACTCTAAAGCTCACTAACCAAGTTGAAGGAATTGAGCTCAAGACGTCTGGAGTAAAGATGAAGTAGAAGTTTGGCTTCATTTCACGCCATTCTACTTTACGGATACTGTTAACCTTCGCTGATACCTTTTGACTATTGATGGTGAAAGCGAGCTCATCTCCAATTTCCAAACCTAGCTGTTCTGCTACATCAGATTCAACAGACACGCCCTGCTCTTTCGTCCAAGTGCCTTCAAGCACTTCATTGTACTCTGGTAATGAGTCGCCCCACGTGAAGTTGATTTCACGGCTTAGCGCGTCAGTTCGTTCAGATGTCTCGCTATATTCAGATGCTTCGACACCATTGATTGTTGTCAGTCGCCCACGAATGATCGGGAAAGCTTGAGTACGCTCGACTCCGTTAGCATCAATGGTTTCCAAATAGCTCTCTTTCTCATAACTGGCGATATTCAGTGCAAATGCATTGGGCGCATTCTCAGGCAGGGTTTGTTGCCAGTCTGACAACAGATCGCTTCTTACCAACCAGATAATCGATAGCAACATCAACGAAAGCGCTAACGAGCCAAATTGTATGCCCGTTGCAAGCGGCGTACGATTAATTCGACTTAAAGCTAAGCGCATTGATGTCGACGTCGGAAGCTTGCCAAAAAGGCGCAGTACAAACGTACTAACTAGGGCCAGGACCAAAAATAGGCACGCAATACCGGCTAGAACAATCCATACCAATAGATTGTCACCATACATCAACATCATTGGGATGATAGGCACCAACAGCAAAGCGAATTTCTTATAGCTATCGCGAGTCTTATGGCTTGATTGAATCACGCTAATCGCAGAGGTATTTACCAACCCAATCAACGGAATGCCAAGTGCAGGCACACCAATTAAAACACTGGATAAGATTGCAAGAATCGCAGGTTCGATACCGTAGCTTGGAAGCGGCGATGGCAGTAAATCACCAAGCGGAATACGTAAAAGAAACTCTAAACCGATACCAATCGCAATACCGAGTACGGTACCAATAACGACAAGTAATGATACTTGTACCGCTAGCCACTTAATGATCCACGGTTTGCTCGCCCCCAAGCTTTTTAGCATAGCAATGGTTTTTCTACGGCTCGCGACATAATGTTGGCACGTTAAGACCAAAGTGGTCGCCGCCATGATCACAACAATTGCAACAGTTAACGATAGGTATTGCGTGGTGCTTTCAAACATGTCGTTGGTACGGCTTGCTGAGTCTTGTGTACGCCAACGATCACTCGGGGTTAGTTCAATACTGTCTTGAGCGGTTTTGAGTTTTGCATCATCACCGTTTAAGAACAGTCTGAAACTTACACGACTTCCCGGTTGAATGGCACCTGTCGAATCAATGTCGTCATTGTGTATCAGTACCGCAGGCATTTGTTGGAATGGGTTGAAACTTAACCCTGGCTCTTGGGTGATTCGTCCTGTAATGGTTAAGTCGGCATCGCCGATAGTGACATTGTCACCTATCCCGACTTCCAACTGCGCGAAAATACGTTCGTCCAGCCACAACTCACCGGGCTCAACGTGATTACTCGATGCATTGTCTGCACCTTCTAGTAACATTTCACCACGCAATGGATAGTTACTCTCCACCGCTTTAACCGTTACTAACTGCATCGCGTTGTCGCTAAATGCCATGGTTGAGAAACGGGTTAACTGAGAGCTTTCTAGTTGCTCTACTTGAGCAATGTCTAGTAGCGGTTGTGGGATTGGGTTTGCTGAGATGAACACGCTGTCAGCAGTGAGTGCATCTTTCCCCTGTTTTACGATGACCTGTTCCATGCGCTCAGCCAATGCTGATAGTGCGAAAACACAGGCAATGATCAGTGTTAAAGCGATCGATACTGGCCATAGTTGACCATGTCGAATCTCTTCAATGCTCCATGAAAACAGGCGCTTGTTAAGTCCGTTTGATGAATTCAATTTAGACTTCCTCTATCTGTCCGACATGCATCTTAAGCGTTCGTTGACATCGTTGTGCTAGCTTAGGATCGTGTGTCACCAGCACTAGTGTGGTGCCGTGAGAAGAGTTCAGTTCGAACAGTAGCTCGACGATTTTGGCCGCGGTTTGTTGGTCCAGGTTACCGGTTGGTTCGTCAGCAAATAGGATTTTGGGCTTGATCATGAACGCACGAGCTAAAGCAACACGCTGTTGTTCTCCACCTGATAACTGAGATGGTAGATGATCGAGCCTGTCTTTTAAGCCAACCGACTCAAGTAACGCAGTTGCGCGTTCAATGTCTTCATCTTCGCCTTTTAGTAAGCATGGTAGTGTCACGTTTTGCAGCGCTGATAAGCTAGGAATCAACAAAAAACTTTGAAAAACAAATCCTACCGATTCACTTCGGATTTTCGCTCTCGCTTCATCATCTAGCTGTGAAAGTGGTTGTCCCAATAAATGGATTTCGCCTTTGGTAGGGACATCAAGGCCAGCCAGCAGTGTCATCAAGGTCGATTTACCTGCCCCAGATGTACCGACAATCGCGACTGTTTCACCTTCACGAATATCAATATCGACGTGCTCTAGGATTGTTAAATGTTCTTGATTAGTAGACACTGTCTTGGAAACAGCTTCTGCTTTAATGATGGATGTATGCATGACTCGACTAATTTCCTTTTTATTATTTATATTCTTTTCTACCGCTTCTTTGGCTCAAGGCTCTGCGTCAGCTCAAGATTCAAAGTTACTGATACTTGGTGACAGCTTGAGTGCTGGTTACAACATGGATATCAAACAGAGTTGGCCAAGTTTGTTACCAGATGCGTTAGCGAAACATGATAAAGCGGTTACCGTGGTCAACGGCAGTATCTCTGGCGACACAACAGGTAACGGTTTAGCTCGTTTACCCCAGCTACTAGAAGAACACGCTCCAGACACCGTCCTTATTGAGCTTGGAGCCAATGATGGTCTTCGTGGCTTCCCACCTAAGCTGATGTCTTCAAACTTAGATCAAATCATCGAGCAGATAAAAGCGGCGGGTGCAAAACCAATTATGATGCAAATTAAAATCCCACCTAACTATGGCAAGCGTTACAACCAGCAGTTTGAATACGTATTTGCAGCGTTGGCTGATCAACAAAATGTACCCCTGCTTCCATTTTTCCTAGAGCACATCATCCTAAAACCGGAGTGGATGATGAACGATGGTTTGCATCCTAAACCAGAAGCTCAACCTTGGATTGCTGAATTTGTCGCCGAAGAATTATATCAGTATCTTTAGGTTTTAATGGTCTAGCTCAATAAATTTTACACAGCTTTACGTTAGCCTGAGTGCATATCACCGTTAACTGTAAGGTTATTTATGCTGATCGAACCTATTATCAAGGGTGTGGTAGCAAAAAGCGCTCACCCTCTTGGCTGTCAAGAAGCCGTAAAGCAACAAATTAGATTCGTTAAGAGTGCGCCGCAAATCAAAGATGGCCCTAAACGAGTATTGATCATCGGCGCTTCTTCAGGCTTTGGCCTTGCCGCTCGTATCGCCCTTACCTTTGGCGGTGCTCAAGCCGACACCATTGGCGTTTCATTCGAACGTGGCCCAAACGAAAAATCTCTTGGTAGTGCCGGCTGGTACAACAACATCTACTTCAAAAAAGAAGCGGAACGTGAGCAGCGCACCGCTATTAACATCGTAGGCGATGCCTTTTCCCAAGAAACCCGCGCACAAGTTGTTGAAGCCATCGAAACTTATTTCGAAGGTGAAGTCGATCTCGTGATTTACAGTCTGGCTGCGGGTGTACGTCCCAAGCCCGATTCTGATGAATTCTGGCGCTCTGCGATTAAACCTATTGGTGAAAGCGTAACTGGCGCAACCATTTCTCTTGAGCACGATAATTGGGTGACCAACACGCTTGAAGCTGCCACTGAAGAGGAAGCAGAAAGCACACTCAAAGTCATGGGGGGCGAAGACTGGGAAAGTTGGATCGACGAACTCATCAATGCCGAATCTATCGCTCCCGGCTGTAAGACTATCGCCTTCTCTTATGTTGGCCCTGAAGTCACACACCCTATCTATCTCGATGGTACACTTGGTCGTGCAAAAATCGATCTTCATCAAACCAGTCATGCGCTTAACCTAGAATTAGCAAACTTTGACGGCAACGCTTATGCGACAGTGTGTAAGGCGTTGGTTACCAAAGCAAGCGTATTCATCCCAGGCTTAAGCCCCTACTTGCTAGCGTTGTACAAAGTGATGAAAGAGAAGCAGACGCATGAAGGGTGTATCGAACAAATGCAGCGCCTATTTAGGACTAAGCTGTACGGTCAATCTAAAGTACCACTTGATGGCGAACGGTTGATACGAATGGACGACTGGGAACTAGACCCAGAGACACAAGCCCATGTGACAGAGTTGCTCAATAAGATGGATGAAAACAACTTCCAAACTCTGGGCGATTACCAAGGGTTTAAAGATGAATTCTTGCAACTAAACGGCTTTGCACAACCATCGGTAGACTACAGTAAGAAATTGAATAGCGAAGACTTTATAAAATTAAAGCCCTAGTCGAAATTTATCTCATTACTGAGACCCGTATTCACATTTGAAAACCTCTGCAAAATTGCCGAGGTTTTTTTGTGCAACATTTCTTATACTTAATTAACTTAAGATTCACAGTTTATTTGGTTCATCATAATTAACACAGGATGTGTTGATGCATTTAGCATAATTGACTCGGAGTCATATGAAGAAAATAAAAACTCTCGATTTAGATATTCCAGACGATATGGAGCACGGTTGGCAGAACATCGTTGATCTGTTGGCTCAAATAACGCAAGTGCCAGCAGCACTTATTATGCGTGTTCATTCCAATTACATCGAAGTCTTCTCCACCAGTCGTAGCGAGAACAACCCATACAATAAGGGCGATTCTGAAACACTAGGCAACGGGCTGTATTGTGAAACCGTTATGGAATCTCAGCGGCAACTTCTTGTCCCCAATGCTCTCGCAGACCCGGCATGGGAAAGTAACCCTGACATCAAGCTAGGGTTGATATCCTATTGTGGTATCCCTCTGCTTTGGCCGAATGGTGAGCTTTTCGGCACCATTTGTATCTTGGACTCTAAAGAAAATCACTACACGCCGACTTACATTAAACTCCTGGAAAGCTTTCGAACTTCAATTGAGTCCCAGCTTAAAACCCTCTTTCAGCACGCCAAACTGACTCAAATGAATCGTGACCTCAAAAACCGGGTGTATACACGAACCAAAGATCTCGCCAGTTTGAATTACTCCTTAAATCAAGAAATTGATAAGCGAAAAGCCGCTGAACAAAAAATCAATTTCCAAAAGAACCATGACCTAGGAACTGGCTTTTTAAATCGTAGTGCATTTGAGTCGCGTTTAAACCACAAACTCTCTTCTCAACGCAGGCTGACGGATTGCTCATTTGCTGTCATTCACATCGGTTTTACCAACGGCAGACGTATACAAGCTCGATACGGCTATACAGCACTGGACAAAGTATTAGTTGAATACCGAAAACGTATCGATAGCATTGCCGATATTGAGGTGTTAACCGCGCGCCCTACTTCTGTGGATCTGGTGTTAGCGTTCAGTGTTAAAGATTTGCATCATCGCCTCGAAGAGCTTTGCCAAACTCTAGTAAAAGTTGGTCATTCTGAATTTGCTATCGAAAATGATAAGGTTCACCTGCACGCATTTATCGGAATTGCTACTACTAATAACGAAGACGATGCAGAAAGTATTCTTCAGAAATCGTCAGAGGCTATGCTGGCCTGCAAGGATTCCGGGCAAAAGTTTGCTTATTACTCCCAATCTCACACTGAAGAGCAAAGTCATATCAATAAGATCGAAGGTTACTTGCTGCAAGCGGTACGTAACGATGACTTAATGCTCTACTTCCAACCCAAAGTATGCCCGCTAACCCATCGTTGGGTCGGTGCTGAAGCATTGCTCCGCTGGCGCCACCCCGTTTTGGGAGACATATCCAATGAAACCTTGATTCACATGGCCGAGCAAAACGGATTGATTTTCGAAGTGGGCAGCTTTGTCCTGCGCAACGCGATTGAGAAAGCCAAAGAATGGTCTGAATATGTTGAGGACTTCAAGATGGCGGTCAATGTGTCTGCGGTGCAACTCAAAAACGCGCATTTTGCAGAGCAAGTTGTTCATTTGCTAGAAACCTACCACCTTGAGCCTCATTTCTTGGAGCTTGAAGTGACAGAAAGCGGATTGATTGCAGATGAAGTGGTCGCAAAGAATACCTTAGAATCGCTACATGATATTGGCGTTACATTGTCACTGGATGACTTTGGAACCGGCTATGCCTCTTTCAGCTATCTCAAGAAATTTCCATTCGATGCAATCAAAATTGATAAGAGCTTCATAGACCAAATGCTCAACTCAAGTGAAGATTCAGAAATTGTTCGATCCATCGTTCAGATAGCGAAAAAGTTAGATCTAAAAGTGATGATCGAAGGCATTGAATCAGAAGTTCAGGAGAAATTTATCATTGATGAAGGTTGTGACGTAGGACAAGGTTATCTGTATGGTCGACCAATGCCGAGTCAAGAATTTGAGCATAGCTTAATCAATCAAAACTATTTAGGGACGACTCGTTACGCTTAAAGTGAAAAATAGCCGTTAGTTTTGGATTTAAACCTAGTTTCTCTTTACTCTATAGGTGGTGATTTTTATAATCGCCGCCTTTCTGTTTTTATCTTCCCCTTTATATAGGCATTCCTCGTTATGGATCAGTTGACTGCAAAGCTTAAAAAGCTCGAAAAACAAAACTACCGTGCATATCAACAAATTAAAGGTCAATACGACTTTGCTGATTTCGAATTACACATCGACCACATTCAAGGTGACCCGTACGCGTCAGCCTCTCGTTTTCGTGCAACACGCGCGTGGTCGCTGACTGGGTTAGATTGGCTGAAAGAAAAATCTTACGAATACCAAGTAGCAGCTCGTGATTTTATTGCTCGCAGCTTTGCTGAGTTCGCAAAACAAGAAGCGACCGTTTCTATCGCATTAACGGGTCAAACAGTACTCGACAACACTGCAGTCGTGTTTACTGAGCACGGTATCGAAATTCGTTTCCGTATTAACCTGCCTGCTGATGGTCGTAGCATTCTTGCGAAGAAAGCGAACAACATCATCACCTTCTACCTGCCGAAGTTTATCCGTCGCGCAACGCTTGAGCGTGAGCTAAACATAGACGCAATGATCAAGCACTGTGAAACAATCGAAGACCAAGAAGCGCTACGTACACAGCTAGATGAGCACAACCTATCGGCATTTGTGGCAAATGGCAGTGTATTACCACGTATCGCTGGTAACTGTGATCTTCCAATGAAAGATGCGGTTCCATTTACAGCACCAGAATCACTGAGCGTTACGTTAAACACGCCAAACCAAGGCGATGTAACAGGCTTGGGAATTCCTAAAGGGATTACATTGATCGTTGGTGGTGGTTTCCACGGTAAATCGACACTATTGAATGCGGTTGAACGCTCTATCTACAATCATATTCCTGGTGATGGCCGTGAAGGCATCGTGACTGCCATTGATACAATGAAGATTCGCGCTGAAGATGGCCGATGTGTGCACAGCTTAAATCTGTCAAACTACATCAATCATCTTCCAATGAAGAAAGATACCTCTGATTTCAGTACCCAAGATGCTTCGGGCTCTACTTCTCAAGCGGCTTGGTTACAAGAGTCGATTGAAGCCGGTGTTCAAACCCTATTGATTGATGAAGATACGTCAGCGACTAACTTCATGATCCGTGATGAGCGTATGCAGGCATTGGTTTCAAAAGGTGACGAGCCAATTACTCCGCTTGTTGACCGTATTGGCCAGCTACGTGATGAAATGGAAATCTCTACTATCGTCGTTATGGGTGGCTCGGGTGATTACCTAGATGTAGCAGACACCGTGATCCAAATGCACGATTACCAAGCGGTAGATGTGACAGAGAAAGCAAAAGATGTTATTGCTCAGCACCCTACCCAACGTACTAACGAGTGCGAAACACCGTTGGAGATGTTTGTTCCTCGCTCACTGAACCGTGCATCACTAATGAACATTCTTACTGATGGAAAGTTCCGCGTGAGTGCTAAAGGTAAGGAATCTCTGCGTTTTGGTAAAGAGTTTGCCGACCTGTCTGCTCTTGAGCAGCTAGAGTCAACTTCTGAAGTCAACGCGATTGGTTGGGCTTGGTTCCAGTTTGCACAAACGCCTGGTTGGTCAAGTAATCCAGCAAAAGAGTTTAACGCGATTCTAGGTAACGATTGGCACCAAAATATGCCTAACTACGGTGACCTAGCGAAACCAAGAACGTTGGATGTTATGGCAGCTCTTAACCGCATGCGTAAATCTCAGTTCAAGCCTTCGAACTAAGTTTTACTCAACCAAATACAACTTTTCGGCCCCACAAATGGGGCCGTTTTTATTTCTACTCGTCCTAGAAAGCGTTCTATCAAACCACAAATGTTAAGTAACGAACTTTGTGCACGATAAATAACCTGTTTATCGCCCTACACTTCCTTCCCCATAATTTATATAACTCTTGTTATCTTTGAGAAGCTCATAAAACATGACATTGTTTTTACGAAGCTATGGTAAAGTCCGCCTAAACAAGTGTAACTAAATGTAACAGGCTAAGATTTGATGTACCACAAACGCGTAAAAATGCGTGATCATAAAAGTGAAGTAAACCTGTTTAGAAACCGTGTTATTGTCGCATTCATAGGTATTCTGCTTTTCACTCTCGTCTTAGTCGGTAACCTATACCGACTCCAAGTTCAAAACTTTGATAGCTACCAAACCCGCGCCGACGGGAACCGAATTAAAGTGCTCCCGATCGCCCCTACGCGAGGGTTAATTTACGACAGAAATGGTGTGTTGCTGGCTGAAAACAAACTGGTCTTTTCTCTCACCATGATCCCAGAGCAAACAAAAGATGTGGATGAGATGCTCAGCAAACTCAACGAGTACATCCCGCTGAATAAAGAACAAATTACGCGTTTTAAAAAGCGTTACCGCAATACCCGCCGCTTTAAGTCCGTTACCCTGTTAGAGAACCTGACGGAAAAAGAGATCGCAAAATTCTCTGTTCACCAATACTTATTTCCCGGGTTATCTATCGATACCAGCTTAAAACGATTTTACCCTAATGGTGAGGTACTGACTCACGTACTAGGATACGTTGCTCATATCAATGATAACGATTTAAGAAAACTAGAAGAACAAGGTAAAGAAGCGAATTATCAAGCGACGACTATCATTGGTAAGCTCGGCGTTGAGCGATACTATGAAGACATACTTCATGGACAAAAAGGCTATCAAGAGGTTGAGGTAAATAGCCGAGGCCGCATCGTCAGAACGATAAAGTACGTTCCGCCTGTTGCTGGTAAAGACATCGTACTCAACATTGATCTTGAACTGCAAAAGTATGTGTTCGAACAACTTGATCATCGCACTGGCAGTGCTGTTGTCCTAGACCCGAAAGACAACAGTGTTTTAGCTATGGCATCAAGCCCGAGTTACGACCCTAACCTATTCGTTGATGGCATTTCTAGCAAGAATTACCAAACACTTCTCAATGACCCAGCTCATCCATTGGTAAACCGAGCGACGTTAGGTGTTTATCCACCCGCTTCTACTGTTAAGCCGTTTATGGCTGTTGCGGGCTTGGAAGAACATGTTATTTCTGAAAATACCATCCGTAATGACCACGGCGTATGGCGCATTCCTGGGTCTAAATCTAACTCTAAAGCCTGGCGCGACTGGAAGCGTTGGGGGCACGGTCCTGTTGATGTTACACAAGCGATTGAAGAGTCGGTCGATTCCTTTTTCTATCAAATGGCTTTCGACCTAGGCATCGACCGTATTAGCACGTGGATGAACCGTTTTGGTTTTGGTAAACCATCGGGCATCGACATCTACGAAGAGAGTAACGCCAACATGCCGACACGAGATTGGAAGATGATGCGCTACCGAACGCCTTGGTATCAAGGTGACACAGTACCGATCGGTATTGGACAAGGATACTGGACCTCGACTCCCTTACAACTTGCTAAAGCGACCTCTGTGTTAGTCAACCATGGCAAGGTGATGCCTCCGCATATCCTACGAGCAACACTCGATCACGGTGAAGACTTAGAGACTCAACAGCTAGTAGAACCTAAACAAATGACATCCATCGATGAAGTCCCAGACAAGATTTGGGATGTACCAATTAATGCGATGAGATTAGTGAACCACGGTAGTCGTGGTAGTGGTAGAAGAGCGTTTAAAGGAACAAAATACACGAGTGGTGGTAAGTCCGGTACCTCTCAAGTATTTGGTTTAGCAAAAGATCAGGTGTACAACTCGAAAGAGTTAGAAAGGCACTTACTTGACCACGCACTCTACACAGCCTTTGCTCCGTATGAACACCCGGATTACGTTGCAACTGTCGTTATTGAACATGGTAATGGTGGCTCTAAGGTCGGTGCTCCTTACATTCGCAAAGTGCTTGATTATGCATTCGAACATAAAAGCGGTGTGAGTAAAGGTAACTCATAACACACAAGAAGCACAAAGCCCCACGAGTCTTCAGTGGGGCTTTATATCGTTTATAAACAACATTGCATCTAGGTAAAAAACTAGCTTCGCAACACATGCCAAGCTTCACACAAGGTTTGAAATTGGGCGGTGTTACCCTCATCTCTATCTGGGTGCCAACGAAGCGCAAGCCTTCTCCACTGTTTACGTATTTCTTCCTGTGAAGCGTCTAGTGGTAACTCAAACAAGCTCAATGCTCGGTTTCGGTCCATGTCTGTTTCACTACCACCAACAAACTTCTTGTAGCGGGTCCAAAACTCATTCAATAGTCGCTTAACTTCACCCTCTTCGGCTTCATAGTTCAACCAATCAATGTAGTACTCACGCAACGGGTCTTGGTGGTCAATAGCGTGTGTACTTCCGTGATATCGACCACACATTAGTTCTATCTCCATCGCTTGAACTTGCAGCCAATTATCTGGGTATAGCGTCTCTTGCAGTTGGTAAAGCGCGTTCATGATTAAGAAGTTCTTCTTGAATAACTCCTTCTCTGGAACTGGGTCAAGGACAGGAATAAAGCCGAGCTCGTTGAGATGCGCAGCCAAGGTGTGCACTTTCCACCCCGTCGGCTTTTGTTTGAGCACTTCCATGATTGGCCAAAGCAACGGGTTTTCCATGTGTGCTTGAAACTGGCAACTAATATTTTGATGACTCGATGAGTCTAGATTGTCTGACATAATTAATTGAGCCCGCAGCCATATGCATGTGTGTATCTAATTAATTGATAAGCGATCTGTCGTGGTTTGTCGAGTTTCAAACTAAATAAATTTCAACCAGTTATGTATTTACAAAGCAAAAAGGCCAGCATTATGCTGACCTTTAGTATACGAAAACAGACGAATTAGATAACGCCAAGCTCTCTTAGGCGCTCCATTAGGTACTCGTTTGCTGTGTACTTTTCAGAAAGAACCACTTCTGGTTTCGGGTGCAAGAAAAGAGGCAAAGAGATGCGAGACTTTTCTTGGCGTGCGCCAGTTGGGTTGATAACACGGTGAGTCGTCGATGGGAAGTAACCGCCAGATGCTTCTTGCAGCATGTCACCGATGTTGATGATCATGTTGCCGAAGTCACACGGTACATCTAGCCACTCGTCATTTTGAGACTTAACTTGTAGTCCAGGCTCGTTTGCCGCAGGTAGAACAGTAAGAAGGTTAATGTCTTCGTGTGCTGCAGCGCGGATTGCTCCTGGTTCTTCATCACCTTGCATTGGTGGGTAGTGAAGTACGCGAAGCAGGGTTTGTTCGCTACCATTGATCATTTCTGATAGAGCGATAGAGAACTTCTCTTGCACTTCTTGAGGTGCGTGCGCTTCAACCCAACCTAACAGCTCTTGAGCAAAAGCATTAGCACGTTGGTAGTAATCTAGAATCTGTTCTTTAAGCTGCTCAGGAATTTGACCCCAAGGATATACATGGAAGTATTCTTTGATGTCTTTTACTGTGTGGCCCTTTGCAACTTCAGATACTGAAGGTGGAAAATAACCATCTTGTGTTTCAACATTGAAGTGGAAGTTTTCTTTCTCTTCAGAGATGAAGAATTGGTACCAGTTCTCGTAAATTGACTCAACAAGCTCTTTTGGGATTGGGTGATTTTTCAGTACGCCAAATCCAGTTTCACGTAAAGAGCGAACAAATTGTTCTGCTGCGTCGTCAGCAAGATAATCGACAGTTTCCAGTTTCATGACTTTCTTTCTTGTTATGTAGTGATACGGGGATTTTATGGTCCGCTTTGTTGTAAATCAAACTTTAGTGAAACTCTCGCAACCGTTTGTCTAGATACTGGGCGATAACGCTACTTTTCAACAAATTTGGTAATCAAAACCCAATTGAACAGTGTTCATTATTGTGTAACTATACATAAAACTTATATAGGATCTGATGATGACAATTACTCCACTTGCTCAAAATAGACCTCTACTTTCGCTCACTGTTTTGTATCTCGTTGTTTTTCTTTTCTCAGCGTTTGCTCCCTCTTCGAGAGCCGTATGGATTGCGGAAATCGTACCTGCATTAATGATTCTTATCGGTATTTGGTGGCTATCCACTAAATTAACATTTTCAAAAACCGCTTATGTTTTGATGTTCATTTGGATGGCACTGCACACGATTGGCGCTAAGTACACTTTTGCGGAGGTACCGTTCGATTGGTTTAATCAGTTAATTGGCTCTGAGCGCAACAATTTTGACAGAGTCGCGCACTTTTCTATCGGGCTTTATGCCTACCCACTCGCTGAATATCTTATTCGGAAGAAATTGGCTCAACCCGTGATTGCGTGCTTCTTTGCACTGTTTGCCATCATGAGTGTTGCGGCAGGCTATGAAATTATTGAGTGGTGGTATGCTGAAATCGCAGGTGGTGATGAAGGTATCGCTTTCCTTGGTTCACAAGGTGATATTTGGGATGCGCAAAAAGACATGTTATGTGATACGACCGGAGCTATCGTCTCACTGCTGCTTCTAAAGCTTCAAGGACGTATCAAAGTTTAGCCGAACACTTCGTTAACTCAGTTTATTCAAGACTCACTTTCAAATGCCACATGCCCTATACGCTGTGGCATTTTTTGTGTTTTAGCTTCAAGGCTATTTCATAGTGACCTTACCACCCACGAATTTAAATGCGGGTGTGCCTCGTACTAAGGTATCTCGAGCAAACTCAATTCCACATTCAGGGCAAATGCACGGCTCTGTAGTAAAGTCTTCGACAATCCTTTCCTTAAAACATTTTACAAGCGCACCCTTACCACCTTTTCGATATTTGAATAACTGTGTTTTGCATTTCGCGCAAAATATTTGAACGGTTTTCGTGGGTTGCTTCTTGTTTGGTTTCGCCATAAAGGTAACGTGCTGATTCTTATTGTTTAAGTTTAGGCGCTACAAGCACTAAGCTTATGCCGACTAATATGATGGTTGATGAAATAACAAATTGCATGGTGACAGGCTCTGAGAGCAACAGTACGCCGCCGAGCGTCGCAATAACCGGAACCGAAAGCTGTGCGATTGATGCCACGACAGTATTGAGCTTCTTCACCACGTAGTACCACAAACTGTAACCAACCCCTGAAGCTACAGAACCAGACAATACGGCATAAATGAACCCTTGTTCAGACATCGAAATATCAAGAGCTGAATTTGGTACTACGAGCCACGGTGATATAAACACCAAGACAATCAATGAACAGAACCCAAAGTTGGCCGTTGTTGACAGCAGAGCATTTGAAGATCGCTTTCCGGCCAAGGTATAAATACCCCACCCGATACCCGCGATTGACATTAGCGCAATTGAAACTAAATCAGGTGAACTGGTTGAACTGGTCGGCATTAGCAAATAAACAAGCCCTGAAACAGAGAGCAAACAACCCGCCCACTCAATCAAGGACATCTTATTACCTGAGATGAGATGAGCCGCAATCATGGTAAATTGTACCGCAACAAACAACACTAACGCGCCAAGCCCGGCTCCCAGTTCTAAATATGCAAACGAGAACCCGAACATATAAACGATCAATGACACAACTGAGACTAAACTGAATTGAGATTTGAGCTTAGAAAACAGCGATGTAGGGCTAAGTTTAGCTGTGTTATTGCTATTCTGGGACGCTATACTTAGCAAAATCAATAGAGTAAACGCGCCAGATAAAATACGTATGACGGAGAAACTCAAAGGATCGATGGTTTGATCCATCAATGCCCATCGGCAGAGCACTGAGTTGGCCGCAAAGGCCACCAGCGTAATTAATGTCACTAAGACGGTTTGCATTATTGTTCCCTTGCCCTTGCTGACGCTATCCGCGTATTAATCAACGTCAGGTTTAACCCAAACTTGGCTAAAGTCGAACCAACCAAGCGCATTACACTTCGCGTTTTGCAAGGTACCACATTGGTCTTTGTTTACACCTAGCCAACAATGGAACATGGGAATCAATTGATTGCTTTGTACCAGTTGCTTACCGAGCTGCCTTGCTGGGAACTGCTCAAATTCACCAGAGCGCCAACGATCGATCATATGGCACCACTGATCAAAATCTTCTGCTGGGCTCGACTCATCAAGGAAGCTGTAATCCATAAGCCAGCATGCCAACGCATCGTCTCTGTTGTTTGCAATTCCCATTGGGTTTATCCAAATATCTACATCGTCCGCATGCGGTGGATCGGTTTCGTAACCGAAAAGCTCAACATCAACGTTATATTGTTTGAGAACCGTCACTATGGCTTTCGCGAGCGTAGGAAACATCGGGTGTTGGCACTGATAGGCTAACTTTACTGCAGGCTTAGTATCGGCTGGTGGACACTGCGGAACTTTTAACTTGATATCGTACCAACCAGGCTTGATGCCATAAGCATGCAATACACCCAGATCAATGACGGTCTCTTTGGGAATGTGTACAAAAAGATCGGCAGCATTTAGCGCATTGGATAAAAACTCCGCCCATGCAGGGTCCTTCGCGATACCTTTCTTTCTGTTGAGCAATAGATACGTACATCCCGGATCGAGCTCTACTTCATCGCTATCTCCGCGATCAGCCATAACCGGCTTAGAAAGGCTTGGATAAACCATGGACGAATAGGCTTCATCCACGACCCACACCTCGACACGATCAATCAGCGGCCTAAAGCCAAAGTAGCCATTGAAAGCGGTTAATACGAGTTGTTTTTCGTCATTTTTTTCAATGCGATATGGACCAGTACCAATTGGACGAATATCGTAGTCCTCTCCACGTAAAATCATCGGCAACGTTACTTTTGCGACGGATTCTGTGAGCGCGAGTGGGAAGTATTTATCCGGGCGCGTTAGAAAGACATCAACGACGCAATTGGCCGGTGAGGATACGTCTTTAATATGAGAGAACATATTAAGTGGCTCGAGTGCTAGCAGTGTATCAACGACGTGATTTGTCATGAGTGGCTCACCATTATGGAAGCGTACACCGGGTCTCAAGAAAAACCGCCATTGATAGTCACTGATTTGCTGCCAAGAGTGGGCAAGATCAGGCTGGAGCTGATCGTTTTCATCCAAACGCGTCAAACCACTGAAGACTTGGCAGGCGATGTGTTGTTCTGAACGACGCATCGACTTTGTCGGATTAAGCATGGAAAGCGGGCGATAATAAGGCAAACGAATGACCTGTTCACCCTCTTGATATTGAACCCCAAGGTAGTTTTGGATAACTTGGGTTAGCTTTGCAGCATTTTGGTCAAGAACGGATAGCGCTTGTCCAATCTTACCTTCTTCTAAGTAGCGCCTTGCCAAGTTTTCACTGACGTCACAGCGGTTTTGCTTAAAAATCAGTTGAGATAACTTACCTCGACCAGCCGCAGGTAACCACTCTATCCAGCCCTCTTCTTCGAGTTTATTGAGTACCATTCTGGCGTTTCGACGTGTACAACAGAGTACATCTGTTATGTCATCAAGCTGAACATCAGCGTCTTTACCATCGAAGTATTCAAACAGGGTTTCAAATTGAACGCGAAGTCTTGGGCTACTCATAAAGAGGAAAACTTATTCAAGGGATAATGAATTAAGTTTCCTCATTTTATTAGTGAAAATCAATCTAACTGATAATGTTTTTACTCAGAAATATCGAATTTGAGTAGGTAAGTTTATTTTGACTAAGATAGCAAGCCAGCATAGCGCTTTGCAGACATAGGATTACATCACATCACAACCAATTTCATTGGCGATGTCGCGAAGCTGTTGTTCATCGTCTAACTTTATTGACCACTTACATTCAGAGCCATTGGCTGAGATGACATTTGCCCCTTTTCCGATCAGTTGAATCGCATCGACTTGAGCTTGAAGCGTGACTCTATGTTCACCATCTAAACGAACAACAAGCTCGTGCGCTGTTGCAATGACTTTTCCATTTTTAAAGGTTATGACCATGGATTTCTCAAACTAGAATTATGGTTAGTTAACGGGGTTCAAACTGGTGGTCACAATGGTGTCACCAATAATCGATCGTTTTATCGTTTGTGCTTTTTTACTGCAATGGTTAAACGGCTTGTACAGACCAAGCGTTGACGCTCGTCAGTAATATTTATCTGCCATACTTGTGTCGATACACCAAGGTGAATTGGCTCAGCGGTGCCGATAACATGCCCTGCACGCATTGATCTTACATGATTAGCGTTGATGTCGAGTCCAACACAGTAGTAGCCTTCTGGCACACAGAAATTTGCCGCTAACGAGCCCAACGTTTCTGCAAGCACGACGGAAGCACCACCATGAAGCATACCAAGTGGTTGGTGAGTAAAATGACAAACGGGCATAGTCGCCACTAATGAATTGTCGTTGACCTCGGTATAAACGATGTTGAGGTGCTCAATTAAGGTATTTTTTGAGGTCGCGTTGAAGGTATCTAGGTCAACAGGCTTTTTCCAAATGGTCATGCAGTTTCCTTAATTTTTGTTATCGCTTGAGCAGAGTTTGTTATTGGTGTCTGTTCTTGTCTTACATCTAATAAGTTATCTTATACCTATTAGCCATTACGCAAGTTGATGTTAACATGCATAAAAACCGAATACACAGAGGATATTGTATGACGTCATGGAAGAAGTTTGCCTCGCTTCTCACTCTCGCAGGCTTAACCGCATGTAGCGCTTCTCCAACAGGAAGAAATCAATTGCTGCTGTTTTCAGACAAAGATATGTCTCAACTTGGCGCGCAATCTTTCGAACAAATGAAGAAAGAGCAACCTATTAGTACAGATGCAAAAACAAACGCCTATGTACAGTGTGTAGCGAACAGTATTACTCAACACATTCCTAAGCAAGGTTTTAGTGAATGGGAAGTCGTTGTTTTTGATAGTGACCAAGTAAACGCGTTTGCCCTACCTGGTGGTAAAATTGGTGTTTATACGGGGTTACTTAAGGTTGCAGTGAACCAAGACCAATTGGCTACCGTCATCGGACACGAAGTCGCGCACGTTTTAGCTGATCACAGCAACGAACGTTTGTCCCAATCACAGATCGCCAATACAGGTTTATCGATTACGAGTGTTGCTTTGGGTTCATCTGAATACAAGCAATATCAAGGGATGACCATGGCCGCATTAGGCTTGGGGGTTCAATATGGTGTGATTCTGCCTTATGGTCGAACTCAAGAGTCTGAAGCCGATATTGTTGGCCTAGAATACATGGCGCAAGCTGGCTTTGACCCTAAACAGAGCGTCGATTTGTGGCAGAACATGGCGAAAGCGTCAGGTGGAAGCCAACCACCAGAGCTTCTTTCTACTCACCCTTCGCACAGTACTCGTATTAAAGACTTACAGTCAAAAATAACAACGCTACCTCAATCGAATGTAGCAAGACCAAACTGTAAGGCATAATGTAAGCTAGGATCGCTTTAGCAACACGACTCGGTGAGACTCCATAAAAAACGCCCTATCCAAAATGGTTAGGGCGTTTTTTTGTTTAGTGAGATTCTTGCTCTGACATTGACTCTATCGCAAGAGCATTAAGTACCAAGGATCTGTAACGGTAGGCTTAGTAGCTGGTCGCCTGTAGAAGCAAAATACCAAATAATGCCGATCAAACTAGAAACCAGGCCTACATACCAAAGGAAAGAAACTACTTGGCCATATCTATCTAGTGGTAATAAATGGCTATGGTGGCGCCCTCTCCATTCAAACAGAATTTCAACGCTACCCATAATCAATAAGAAGCCAAACAGCGTTAGATTCAACTGATAACTTAGAATAACGCCGCCTACAGCCGCTGCGACACATAGAACGATACCGAGCACACTGTTCATCGAAAAGCTGATACTTTTTAGAACATGACCACCATCAAGCGGCAAAATTGGCAATAGGTTGAATAGGTTAAGTAAGGCATTAAATACCGCAAGACCTGCAAAGAACATCTCACCTGTCACCCAATACAACACGGTGAACACAAGCGATAATATCAGTCCAAACAAAGGCCCCATGATTGAGATAACCACATCTTGCCATCGTGTATTAATCTTTTCGTCGGAGAGTGCTAAGCCACCAAGGAATGGGATTAGATAAATAC
Source organism: Vibrio sp. 070316B (assembly GCF_013114115.1). Lineage (NCBI taxonomy): Bacteria > Pseudomonadati > Pseudomonadota > Gammaproteobacteria > Vibrionales > Vibrionaceae > Vibrio > Vibrio sp. 070316B. The sequence continues at coordinate 42,447 of NZ_VTYC01000030.1, forward strand.
CTTTCGTTTTCATACCGAAGTACTTCATGGCTCTGATATGTCCATATTCATGGAACATCAAGCAAGCGATCAAAGCGAGAGCGAACTGAATAGAAAACAGCCACGAATATGCCGCCAAACTTGCAGATGCGAGCACTACTTTAATCAACTTAGCGCTCTTAAGCGCTTTCATTCCAAGCGATACTAACCCAATCAGGCTAAAGCGCTTTTCAGGTTTAGGTGCGACAACCGGAGTTTGCTGCTCGATGTCTTTAGTATTACGACTTCCTTCGGTAACGACTTGTCCGTTAACCAGCGCCTTATAAACCATCTCAAAAGGTTGCCACTGAACCGTAGATTCCACGTGACACTGCAACGTTTCTTCGCCAGAACGAAGCATAAATGTATGTGTTCGCACATCACCATCTTCCGAAGTCGCATCTAATTGAGACACTAGTGTGTTGTCCCAAAATAGCTGCTGCCACCCTGCCATCGATCCTTCTAAACGAAGTGGTTTACCAAGAAACTCTATCGCGAGTAATTCCAAACTATAAATTCCAATTAAATGACCATCAAAATGAGCTGATATTATGCCGATTTAGGGAATGACGGTAAACAGAAACAAAATCGTTACATATCGAGCTATTGAACACTATTTATACCGTAACGGTGCATAAACACTCTGGTCACACCTCCAACCACAAATAAACCATTGATTGCATTTATAATATTGATGTTAAAGTGCCGCCCCTCAAAAATATAAGTTCACAAAATAACAACTCTTTCTTTGACTTTATATAAAACATGAATTTAACATGCTGTTTACATTGGAGCTTCAACACCAAAAATGCTCAGTGTGTTTTCAAACCATAATAACGAAATTCGATGCCCTAGGAGGGTCAAGGATGAAAACAATACAACGCTCTCTCGTTTCACTTTCGGTGCTATTTGCATGTAATTCACTTGCCGCTGGCTTCCAAGTTGCTGAGCATTCTGCCTCAGGCCTTGGTCGCTCGTTTTCAGGTGAAGGTGCAGTAGCTGACAACGCGAGTGTACTAGCGAGAAACCCCGCCGCAATGACCCTATTTGATACAGCCCAGTTTTCAGGCGCGGTTTCTATCGTTGATCCAGAAGTAGACATCACACAGAAGAATGTCCCAGGTTCTGGCGGTCAGAGTCAGAAGTCCAGTGATGTGGCGCCTCTGCAAGTTGTTCCAGCTGCTTACTACATTAGTCCAATCAATGATAAATGGGCTTGGGGTATCGGTATGTTCTCAAACTATGGTGTAGCGACTGACTACCCAGACGATATCTATGCTGGTGATCTCGCCGGTGATACTTCTCTGATCTCTGTTAACATCAATCCAAACGTAGCATATCGAATTAACCAACAATTCAGCGTTGGTGCTGGCGTGAACTTTGTTTACGCTGAGGCAGAACTGAACCGTCACCAAGGTTCAATTTCTAACATTACCGGTGATCCTGCTTCTACCAAGCTGATTAGCATGACGGGTGAAACTTTTGCATTCGGTTGGAACGTTGGTGCGCTATATGAGCTAAACGAAAACAATCGCTTCGCTATCGCCTATCGTTCTGAAGTTGACCTAGATTTTGATGATGGTGACTTTAACGATTACACCGGAAGCATCGTACAAGGCAGTGCTACATCTACAACAGGTCGTCTTAAGATCACGTTACCTTCGATTATAGAAATCTCCGCTTTTCACCAACTGACTGACCAGTGGGCAATTCACTACGGTTGGCAGCAAACGGGTTGGAGTAGCTTCAAAGAACTTAAAGCAACCAGTCCAGATTGTGTAAATGGTGAATGTTTCAAAAAGACTGAACACTACGACGATAACAACCGTTACTCATTAGGTGCGACTTATCAACTGAACCAAGCGTGGACTCTGCGAGCTGGTCTTGCATACGACGAACAAGCGGGTGAAGCGACATTAAGTATCCCCGATAGTGACCGTTTTTGGTACAGCGCCGGTTTAACTTTCCAGTACAGCCCTAACCTTTCGTTCGATGCTGGTTTTGCCCTTGTACAAAGTAAAGATGGTGACTTCAAAGAAACCAATGAACTAGGCCAAGAGCTTGAGTTCTCTGGCGATGCAGTTGCGTACCTATCTGCGATTCAAATGAACTACACCTTCAACTAAACGGAATTACAAAACATGAAAAAGTTATTTAATGTTTCGCTGCTTGCTTCTGCAATGTTTCTTGCTGGTTGTGGTGACGACTCATCAAGCTCTGGCGCATCAACCGCAATTCAATATGAGCAATATATTCAAGATTCACTTGCTCAAGCGACTAACATCAAGTTTCAGTTAACAGGTGCAGATGTCGCAGTTCCTCTTCCAAGCTTTGCATTGATGGATACGACAGACGGCACACTGGGTCTGCCGACTAGCGGTGATGACTCATTGACCAACCCTATCGCAGCAATGAACACTATGGACGGTTGGTCGACTTCTATGCCGATCATCATGGATTTTGAAGGTGCTGGATTAGCGGATGGTGCTGCGACTGGTGGCGTTTATCTTTTACAACTTAGTGGTTCACTTACATCTGAGACCACACCAAGTGTTACAAAGGTATTGACGCTAGGTATTGATTTTGAGGTCGAATCTAGTTCTGCAACTGACACGTTCACGATCAAATTTGATGATTCACTTGATGCCTCCAGTGAGTATGTGTTGGCTCTGTCAAACGAACTTACGGATGTGAATGGTGATCCTGTTGGTATGTCAGCAAGTTACGCTGCACTAAAATCGAGTGCAGTGATTTATACCGAAGGTAGCCTTGCTCAAGCTCAACAAGTCACTCAAGGGGTTGAGAAGATCTTCGCTGGCGCGACAGCAGCAGGTGCAATTAACCTTGATACAGAGAACATCATCTATTCAACTTGGTTTACTACTGAGTCTGTTGGAGACACGCTATTTGCTACTAAAGGCGCTACGGCAACAGGATTGGCAGCGACAAACCTAAATGGTGTCTGGAAAGGCAGCGCAAACCCTAACTCTGTCGATCTTACGGCAGCTTACACAATGCAATTCGGTTCTACAGAACTCTTCACTACAGCATTAGCAAACGATACAGACTTCGATAAATATGTTGCTGGCGGTGACGCGACAACTATCGCTACTCTAAAGGCTGCGATTAACGGACTATACGGTGGTACTGACAACGTTGATGTGACTCAGGGTTTCGTTCAGTTACCTTATTACCTAGAAACCAGTATTAGCGAATGGAATTCTCAGCCATTCGAATCAGGTATGCCTAGCTTAGCTAAAGTATCAAATGCTCTAAGTGATGCTAACGAGCAAGCTAACATGGCTGCTCAATTAGTTGCAGCAGGTATCGATACTAGTGTATTAGCGACTGACCAAACAGAACAGCTTAAACTAGTTGGCCTAAACCTGACTTTAGCAGATGGTTCACCACTTGATAGCGAAAGAGTTATTACGAAATACTCTCCAGTTCCTCAGGTAAAATCATTAGAGTCTGTAGAGTTTTTGTTATTTACACCTAATGGTGCAGATCCTACTGATGTGGTGATTTACCAACACGGTATAACCTCTGCTAAAGAAAATGCTTATGCGTTCGCTTACAATTTAGCGAGAGCTGGCGTTGCTGTTATCGCAATTGACTTACCAATACATGGTACGCGCAGTCTAGATGATACCCGTTCAGCAAACGCAGATGTGTTGGCTTACTTGAACCTTGCTAACCTACCTGTAGCTCGCGATAACGTACGCCAAAGTTCATTGGATGTAATGGGCTTAAGAGCCTCTTTAACTGCTTCTTTGCAAGCTGGTTTGCTTGCTAGTTCACCTTTGAAAGCATTTGCTGGCTCACAGGTTAAATTCTTAGGTCATTCATTGGGTGGTATTGTCGGAACAACTGCAGTTGCATCATCTAACCGAACGCTAGGTAGTGCGACTGCCGATGCTTTATATAGCTTCAGTGCTGCGGCTATTGAAAACTCTGGTGGACAGATATCTAACCTTTTGTTGGGTTCACCGTTCTTTGGACCGCAAGTTAAGCATAATGTAGCTTTGGGTGCTTCTAGTGATTACGCAAGTTTCGCTTCTGCAAGCTGCACAGGTTTAACAGATCAAGTTTGTTATAGCACGTTTGAAGATAATGCTACGCCGGAACAACTAGCTGCAATGACGGCCGCGTTCCAACAGTTCGCTTATGCGGCACAAACCGTGTTAGACACTATTGATCCATATAGTAATGTTGATTACTTGCTAGCAGCTTCTACTCAGATGCCTATTTATATGGGGCAAGCACAAGACGACCAAACAGTGCCAAATACTGTTGCGGATGCACCTTTTGCTGGTACAACACCGCTCGCTACGAAACTTGGCTTAACGGTGGTAGATGCAAGCAATACATCACCAAACGGCACTAAAGACTTTGTTAAGTTTAGTGATGTGGCATCGCATAGTACATTTGTTGCTCCGCAAGATACCACTACGCCTATGCCACTAGATTTAAACCATCACATTAGCATGCAGACCCAAGCTACAGACTTCTTGGTAAACAACGCTTTATCAGCAGGCTCAATTAATGGAGCGGTATTGGAATAATAACTCTCCCTCACTAAACCAAATGCCAGCCTAACCGCTGGCATTTTTGTATTCGCAACTTTTAACTAAGGTTAGTTAACCGTTTGCATAAAACTTTAAAACACAAATGGTTGATCTCGGCTAAAATTAATCAAGACAGAATACCGTACGACCTCTTTCTTTATTGTAAATAAAGTGGATAATAGCCCCGTAAATTAATACCTAATAAATGTGAGTCCATTATGTCTTCTGAAGCTACTATGCTAGAACGCTGCCAATCTAAATGTGAACTATGTGGTTCTGATTCTTCTCTTACTGCATACGCAGTACCGCCACACAGCCACGTAACAGTGGATCACGGCATCATGGTATGTGACAAATGTCTTGGTGAGATTGACGAGCCTAAAGATATTAATCACTGGCGCTGCCTAACTGACAGCATGTGGAGCCAGGAAGCCCCTGTTCAAGTAACAGCATGGCGCCAACTAACTCGTCTTAACTCAGAGAGCTGGGCTCAAGACGCGCTAGATATGATGTACATGGAAGAAGAAACATCAGTATGGGCACAAATCGGCATGTCTGCTGATGATAAGCCTCTTGATTGCAACGGCGTTGAACTTAAAAAAGGTGACGACGTAACAGTAATCAAAGATCTTCCTGTTAAAGGTACAAACCAAGTAATCAAGCAAGGTACTGTTATCCGCGGTATTAGCGTTGGTGACGATCCTAAGCTTGTTTCTGGTAAAACTAACGGTGGTCAATCAATGTACGTGATCGCTGAGTACTGCCGTAAGAAGTAATCGCTTCTATTCATAACGAAAAAGGCGCTCGTTGAGCGCCTTTTTTATACCTTAAATCATCATCGCTTAACGCTACCAATAAGCTGATCTCGATACTCTTTTATGACCGAGACCAAAGAGCCTTTGATGGCACTGACTTGCTTAGAGTGTGGGCACCACAATGCGAAGCCAAATTTGAAGCCTTCTACCATTTGAGCGGAATGAATCGGCTCTATTAAATGCGTTGAAAACTCTGAGTCAGTGAAAAAAGCCTTGGGTAGCAATGCCCAGCCTAAACCCTCTTCAAGCATTCTGATAATTAGTGACAGCTGGTCAATTTCTTCATAGTCCGAGCTAACAATAATCTTCTCTGCCATCCCTTCATCAACCAGAGATTTCAAGACAAACTGTTTCGAGTTTCTCAAGGCCACTAATACGTCGTCTTTGTCTATCTGTGACAGCTCGCCAGCTTTTTGTGCGAACGGATAAAACTCAAAATGTCCTAGAAACGTCGAATCAAAACTGTGCATTGCTCGGCTATGATGCGCATTCACAAGCCCAAAGTGCAATTCTCCACTTTGTAACCCTGCCTTAATTTCCTTTTTATTCCTGATGACAAAATTAACTCGCATCATTGGGAAGTCTTGTTTAAGTCGTTTACGTATATCCACTAGCACACCTTGTGGAACCATGCTGGAGTAAGCAATGGTGATGTTTTCTAACCCGCCATAAGAAAGGCTCGATGCAACCTTGTTGAAGGTGCGGGCATGTTCGGTCATTTGCTTCGCGTAGTGATAAAGGAGGTGTCCATCCTCTGTGGGCTCAACAGAGCGACCCACTCTTTCAAACAGATTTACTGCAAGATGATCTTCCAAGTTCGTAATTACCTGGCCCACGGTCGTTCTGTGCTTATTGAGTTTTACTGCAGCTTTACTGAACGAAAGCTGTTCATAGACAGTCACAAACGCGAGAAGTTGTTCAATACTAAAGTTCATTTTGATGTGCTCGCTTCTAAATAATTCGTTAAGTTCAAAGTGAGATAGAAAAATTATCGACCTCTCCTTTACCGCTTTAAACTTCAGTATATACCTTAATTCATTTTATTTGATGGATCTGATCCTCTATAAGCGAGTTTTAGTAATTCTCTCTTTCATTTATCGTTGTCTTCTTCAGACGTTAGAGAATCAAAACATGAATACCATGCCGCACGAGCTTGTTTGGGGTGAAGTCTATTTCCCCCCGTTTTTATTGGTTATCGCTTTAGCTTACGCATTAACAATGGTCACAGGGTCACTCGCAACCAAGTTCGGGTTACATAAGTTTGTCGCTTTTCCTGCGATTGCGGAGATTTGCTTAGTCGTACTGTTTACAGGCGTGATCGGCCTATTCATTCCCATTTTATAAGGCACCTCACATGATTAAACGTTACTTAATTTCATTATTATTGCTCGCTGCTGCGGGAACAGTCGCGTATACCTACTATCAATCCTATACAAGTAACCCTTGGACAAGAGATGGTCAGGTCAGTGCTTACATTGTATCTATAACGCCTCGTGTTACCGGACAAGTTACTAAGGTCCATGTGGATGATAACTCGCACGTTTCTAAAGGTGACTTGCTCTTTGAAATTGACCCTAGTATTTACAAAGCGGCTTACCACAAGGCATTAGCAACGCAAAAACAAGCGCTTGCACTATTAGCGAAAGCAAAAAATGAAGAGCAACGTGCCGTTAACCTACAAAAGCGCACACCTGGCGCAGTGCCTATTCTAACGCTCAACAATTTGAGCAATGCGGTTGAAACTTCTGCTGCCAATGTAGATCTAGCAAAAGCAAATGTTGAAGAAGCACAATTGAACCTGAAGTTTACCAAGGTTTATGCGCCGACAAATGGCTACATTACTAACTTAAATCTACGTGCAGGTTCTCAGGTTGTAGCCAACACACCAGTAGTAGCCTTGATTGATGAAGACAGCTTCTGGATTGAAGGCTACTTCAAAGAAACCGACCTAGTGGGTGTTGAATCCAATAATAAAGCGTTGGTCACGCTCATGATGCATAACAATATCCTATTGGAAGGCCATATAAAAAGCATTGGGTTTGGTATTGCCAAACAAGATGGAAGCACTGGTAACGATCTTTTACCTAACGTTAATCCAAATTTTCAATGGATCCGTCTTGCTCAGCGTATCCCAATTAAAGTAGAGCTCGATAAGGTGCCTGAGGACTTACAACTTCGCGTAGGCATGACGGCTTCGATCAAAATAATTAAATAGAAGTGTGGGTTTTATGTTCAGTGCATCAACTAAAGAAGCAATTAAAGCTGCGCTTTCTATTGTCATCGCGATCTGCCTTGCCCTGTGGTTTCAATGGGAGAAGCCATATTGGGCTGCGATAGCCGTTGCCGTAATGGCATTGAATGAAAGCTTTGCACACTCAATGAACAAAGGTCATAACCGGTTGATGGGAACTTTGTTGGGAACCGGTTATGCCTTTTTTCTGATCGCCATGTTTTCGCAAGACCGCTTATTGTTTTTGACGTTCTTTACCCTATTTCTTGGGGTATGTATTTTTATGTCAAGCGACGATAAATACGGCTATATATTTTCGATCGGCTTTGCTGTCTGCTCCATCATTTCTTGTATGGGTGGATTCGACAACCAAGCTACGTTCTATTTTGCTGTGTTACGTATACAAGAAACTCTTCTTGGCGTAATCACATTTTCAATAGTCTATCGTTTACTTTGGCCAGTGAACACAGAGCAACAATTTGTACAACGCTTTGAATCTAGCAAAGAAACTCTATTATCAGCAATGCGAAACCCAACACAGCTCGATGTTGAAGCGTTAGAGGCTAATTCTACGAACATTGATAAGCTGTATCAGTTATTAAACTTACCACTATCGGGAAGCTACCATTTAAAACAGAATGTTAAAGCATGGCGTTTACGAATCAACGAAATGGCCCATATCCAAGGACGTCTGCTTGAACTTGCTTCTGACGAACATGATGACCCTATTCATTGGCCGATACTGGTTGAGAATATGGAGCAGTTAGATTTAATGATGCCTCACCACTCTCTGGTCGAGGGAGAACCTTTGGTCATGATGAGCAATACAAAGGTGTGCTGGCACCAAGAACATCGCACTTTTGTTCAGCACTTAAATCAAGATGGCAGAAAAGTTCTACAGGGTGTGTCCATGTTTGTAACGTCACTACTGGTTTGGATATACCTTCCTGTTCCGGGTGGTTTTATCTTTCCGATGATCGCAGGCATATTCTCTTCGATGCTACCAACCATGCCACCCAGTGTTATTAAAGATGCTTTTTTTGGTGTAATTGGAACGGGTACGGTTATCTTACTTCAATACATCTTCATCATGCCGATGATGACTGAATTGTGGCAACTGGCGCTATTCTATTTCATCAATAGCGTGGTTATCTGGAAGGTTTTTGCTACACCTAAACTGATGGTACATCGAGTCTTGGGTATCAACTTGTTAGTCGTACTTACCTCCGGAGCTTTGAACCTTACACCTGTATATCGGATTGAGACGCCACTGCTTATGTTGACCACTCTTCTGATTATTTTGATGATTGCCAAGCTGTTTACCGACCTGTTCAGAGTAAAAGCGGCGATTTGATTTGATGGGGGCTATCCGCTATCAGCATCATGCAGACAGTAGAAAATGGTGGAACAACCGACACAAAAAAGGCGCAATCAAGCGCCTTTTTCTGTATCGATAATTACTGACTCACCGATAGTCACCGATTCATATCAGTTGTTTTTCAGCCACACATCTTGGTTTTGTGCTGCTTTCTTCTTCTTTTTCTTCTTACCTGTGCCAGCAGGTGGTGCAACAGGCTTAAGCGCAGCGATCAGTTCAGCAACCGCTTCTGCATCAACTTCAAAGCCTTCGATTTGCTCACGCTCAAGACGAATCTTGTTCTTCTTCTCGATGACTTTGAAGTGATGGTAGTCTTCATGGTCGATCAAAGATAGCGCTAAGCCAACCTCACCTGCACGACCACTTCGGCCAATACGGTGCATGTAGTCTGAAGGGCTACGCGGTAAATCAAAGTTGATAACAACAGGAAGCTTTTCGATATCCAGACCACGAGCTGCTATGTCAGTTGCGATCAGAACATCGATCTCGCCAGATTTAAAATCTTCAAGGATACGAGTACGAGAGCCCTGCCCTTTATCGCCGTGGAAGACTTCTGCAATGATGCCGCGTTTGTATAGTTTGTCTGCTAAGTGTTCACAGCTGTTCTTTGCATTCACGAAGATCAGAGCTTGGCGCCATTCGTGTTGTTTGATTAAGTGAGCCAATAATGCAGTTTTTCGGCCTTTCTCTACTTCAAATACACGCTGAACCAGCGTACTCGCGTTCGCGCTTTGAAGTTGAACCTCTAGAGGGTCATTAAGAAGCTCTTCGGTTAGGGCTTGAACTTGTTCAGGGAATGTTGCAGAGAACAATAGAGTTTGCTTATTACTTGGCAAAAGCTTCAAGATAGCGCCTAGTTCTTCTGTAAAGCCAAGGCTTAACATTCGATCCGCTTCATCAAGCACGAGAGTTTTGACTTTATCAAGCTTGATTGCGTTGCTTGAAATAAGGTCAAGCAGGCGACCTGGTGTTGCCACCAAGATGTCAGTGCCGCCTCGTAGTGCCTGCATCTGAGTGTTCACAGACACACCACCAAATACACAAACCGTTTTAATCGCACCGTTAAAATGTACTGCGTAAGATTTAACGCTATCAGCAACTTGTTTAGCCAGTTCGCGAGTCGGCACTAAGATAAGGCCAGAAACGAAGTTACCTTTGCCCGAGCGACGATCTAAAGGTGCATCTTCATGGATCTGTTGTAACAGAGGAAGTGCAAATGCAGCGGTTTTACCCGAGCCCGTATTTGCGCCTGCAATTAAGTCGCGTCCTGCTAACACACTTGGAATCACTTGCGCTTGGATAGGCGTTGGCTGTTGATATTCAAGCTCGGTAAGACGAGCCATCAAAGGAGAAATTAAGCCAAGATCAGAGAAGTTGGTTGGTGCTGTGGTGTTAGTCATTAATTGCAGGAACTCAAAGCTAAAATAATAGCGCGCTATACTAACGTATTTCCGCCGTATTACGTAACTAAATCGCCCCTTTCCAGCCTGTAACTTCAATTTAGACCAACTAAAACGGGACGAAGGCGACACAGTACCGGTTTGGTGTCGCCCCAATTTCTAACTTGATAATTGAGGGACGCTTGGCGTTGAGCACCGTGAGTTTAATTCAACCACCCTGCTACCGTCTGTTCAGGTGCGTACGAATTAGGTGCGGTTAACCAGATAGCTACGGCATCGGGCGAAGCGACTAGCGGATCAAAGTCCACATTGAATTGCCACTCAGATTCACCACGTTGGTAGCCATCGTACACTACGACAAAATCATGCTCTAACTTCTTACCTCTGTTTTCACCAGCTTTTACACTTGTGACTTCGTTCATCGCCAATAGAGCGATATGTGCCACATAATCACCTTTACCTTCGTAACTCACGCTGAACGTGTCGCCTTTATGATTTACCGTCAGCTTGGGGTTATGCTTTTGGGGGAGCGCAGGTAACGTTCTATCGAGCCACTTGAAATAGCCGCGCCACTCTTTTCCATCAACAACAAAACCCGGTGTATAGACCCCGCTTGTCACCCCATAAGCGTTATACAAACGTTGCTTTTGACTAAAGGCCTTACTCGCGAACTTATCCCCCCAACCGAGGTAGTCCCAATAGTCGACGTGATAAGCGAGAGGGATGACTTGTGTCCACAGTTCTGGTTCATCTTCAAATGTACTTAGATACGCATCAGCGGGAGGACAACTAGAACAACCTTCTGAAGTGAATAGTTCAATCACCTGTGCCGGCTGCCCTTCGTGACTCCAAGTTTGTGCATTCGACACTGAAGAATAGAAGCCGATCGGTAAGGCAAATAAGCAGAGTTTGATCAATGATGTGTTGTATTTGGCGTGTGACATACCGCGATCCTCATAGAAGCTACTTATCTAAAGACCGCGATACTTAACGTTTTCTTTCAGATACAAACTGTTTCAAATACAAAAACGCCAGCTGAGAAGCTGGCGTTTTTTAAATTCTGTCTTTCTTCTATTCTATTCTATTCTATTCTATTCTATTCTATGCGTTTACGCTGAGATTAACGGTTGATACCGATATCGCGTTGCATGTGACCAGATAGGTCGCTCGCGTAGTAGCTACGTGGAGAGTTGTCTACGAAAAGAATATCAAAAATGTGTGCAATCAATCCTTTGAAGTTAACCGAGTAGGTCTTCTTATCCATAGAGTTAGGAACAGCGATAGTATTCATTTGTACTGCTTGAGCCATGATTGCCTCTCTATAAATTTGTTTGTGTGTTTCGTTCTGATGGCAAGAATAATAAGTGATCTTTTGCAGGTTAAAAAATGACTAAATTTAGACTTTGAGATTAGTTTTTCTAATAAAACAAACCATTAACAACACACAAAAATACATATGCATGAACAGTGATTTAAAATTCAACATGATGCTTAAATCATGCATTTAGTACAAATACCCCTCAAACAAAAGTGGTCGATGTCACAGAAATTTTACATAAATAAATTTTCCGCTTCACCGACCACATGTCTACTATCGAGTTTTCGATAAGTTATATTTACTCTAATTTACTTGCTCAATAGCAGGCTTCTTTGCATAAATAGACGCTATAACCGCTATTGTCATCGTAGAAACCAATACCGCCAATGACCAGTAAGTTGGGATAGCCCACTCGCTATCAACCAGAAGCATTTTCACACCAATGAACACCATGATGAACGAAAGCGCTGGTTTCAAATAGATGAACTTGTCCATCATACCTTGCAGTACAAAGTACAATGAGCGAAGACCAAGTAACGCAAACACGTTAGCCGCAAGTACCAAGAACGGTTCTTGTGTTACCGCGAAGATTGCAGGGATAGAGTCCAGTGCAAACATCACGTCCATGACTGCAATCGCACCAATCACCAACATCATTGGCGTTAGTACCCATTTGGTGCCCTGCTTAATCATTAGTGCTGGACCATGGAAATCTTCAGTTACCGGCATGATTTTACGAAGTAGCTTTTCAGGCAGTGTATTCACACTTTCCTCTTCGCCCTTGTCTAAAGCCAGTTTAATACCTGTACCAATCAAGAACGCAGCGAATACGTAGAGCACCCAGTGATATTCAGCAAGTAATTGAGCACCTAGTGCGATCATAATTGCACGAAGCACCAATGCACCAATTACGCCCCAAAGAAGCGCACGAGGTCTTAGATGTTCAGGAACCTGGTATTGAGCAAAGATCATCGCGAATACAAACAGGTTGTCTACGCTCAATGATTTCTCTAGCAAATAACCCGTGATGAATGACACTGTCGCCTTTTGCGCGGTGTAATCACTATTTGGTGCGTACACATCCCAAAACAGGTAGATAGAACCTGCAAACAAGAATGCTAGCAAAAACCAGAAAACACTCCAGATCGCCGCTTTTCTGATTGTGACGTTACCACCGCGAGTCTGATAGATATCAATAGAGACGAGAATAACCGTCAGCAGGAAAAATCCCGCATACGTCGTCATGATTGGCGATGAAAAAAAGGATTCACTATTGGTAGATAATAGAGATTGAGTTGAGTTCATTATTCCTCCGGGCGGAAGAACTGTTTAAAGACCTTCCGCAAACAAAACATATCAAGCTCCACGACGGATCTTGACTGTGATTGCGTTGGTCTCGTTGAAGTGAAATATGGGATTTCACCTTTACATACCGGATAGACACTTGGCCTAACGAGATGACGATATGTAAACTTGCGCTAACTACTCCCCAAACGCGTGGATAATATTCCCCTAACTTTGTTTCGTCTAGATAAATTTGCAGAAATAAATAAAAAAGGAGCAAAACGCTCCCTTTTTATTTGTGCCAGTCTGTCAATAAGACACTCGTATTGATTCCGACAATACTATTAGCCCTGTCCGTTAGCTTTAGAGCCAACAGACAACACATAAAATACCATTCGTTTTATCACTATATCTTACTGAAACATCCGTTCACGATGTACTATATACCGGCTACAGGTACCAGATAAACCAATGCCGACCAAATGGATACCCAACCGACAACAGCCGCTGCATCCAACCAATCTTTCCTATTCATGCTTTGCCTCCACAAGGATTACCCTAGATTCTAAGCATAAACAGTGCCAATTTATAAATGACTTGTTTTAGAGATGATTACCTAAAGCACTCCATACAATTAAGTGGTTCATTGTACTGAAGCGACTCAGGATTATCCTGCAAAAACGCAATAAAGCAGTCTGCCATTGAGTAGGTCGTAACTGTGCCATCTCCGATCATATCCAACACCGCGTGATAACCTTCTTTTCCTTTCATCGTGTAGGCTGATGATGTGCCGCGATAGACGCGATCACGCGAAACCGGCTGCCAACCAGACTCTTCTGAATGAATTTCTAAATGATGGATGCGATGCCCGAGTGGCGCTTCTTTGTGGTAACAAAACCTTAAGTTATGGGTGTAAGGGAAACTCCCCGATCCTGTGCCAACCACACCGTTATCCAGTGCGTTATTGATGGCACCTTCCAACATACCAGCTATCGTTTCACCTCTGACTTCATACACGCCAATAGGTACGGCAAACGGTAGTAGCTTTCCGGCAATATCGGCAACCGAAACATCACCGCTATTAAGGGAGTTCCTTACACCACCAGAGTTATGGATCGCAAAATCTACCTGATGTCCTTTTTGGTTCATTAAGTAGTGGAATGATTGAGCAACGAGCGGTGCAAGTTGGCTTGGCCCATTTTCATCAGGGATACGAACATGGCGTAACTTAGTGTCGGCATGCGCTACTACTTGCTGCTGAAGTTTACGGACTCTAGGCTGATACTTGTCTGTAAGGATGCTTTGCAGCTCAGGATCTTTCTTACACACTGCGATGTTTGGGTGATTGCTCAAAAAATCACACGCCATATCATGTGCATCGTCTTGCCCTACTTCACTCAATTTCGCATCGATAAAGAGGCGTCGACCTAATAACAGTTCATTCTTGCCATTAAAGTGCGTCACTTTACCTTGAGCGTCGAACTCGATTTCGCAGTGGCCTAGGCTCATTGCGTGGAAGCCCGCTTGTACGACATAGGTATCACCCACTTTCACGCCATAGTCATCGTCTTTTGCCAAGCCAATATCTGAGAAATCACCTTGCAAGCGGTGGCTATGACCGCCAACGATCACTCCAATGCCAGAGACATTTGCCGCGAGCTCTAAATCGGCTTCGTAACCAAGGTGACTGAGCAATACAATTTTATTGATACCTGCTTTGTGAATTTGCTCTATGGTTGCTTTCGCTGTTTCAAGGGCATTTTCAAATGGAGTATCTAAATCTGGGTTGGCAATACTCGACATCTTATCGATGCTTAAGCCAAAAATAGCGACCTTCTGAGCATCGAACTCTTTCGTTATATAAGAAGCACTTCGTGTTTCGGGTTGATAAGGCTTAACAATGTCGTTGTCTGCTAAGGTATGAGTTTTATTGATATCTTCATTCGACAAGTTCCAGTTACCGGCCAATAGCGGAAATTGGATTTTCTTTGCGAACATAGCAACGGGTTCATTACCCATGTCTAGTTCGTGATTGCCGAGAGTCATAGCGTCAATATTCAGTGCATTCAGCAGATCGGCGTTGGCTTTCCCCTTGAACAGAGAAAAGTACAGGGTCCCTTGAAAGCAGTCCCCAGCATGCAGGAACAGGGTTCCGACCTTTTGTCGTTGGGCATCTTGTTCTATTTGTTTAAAGCGTGTTGCGATTCGAGCGAAACCACCAGCACTGACATAAGGTTCAATGATGTGGTTGTTCATTTTAAGTGATAGCTGTAATGACGTTGGTTCAAAGTATGAGTGGGTGTCGTTGATGTGTGCCAACACAATTTTTGTCGGCTTATTCTTTTTAGTCATATTGTCTTCTCTCTTTGTCCCTTCATACTAGGTCGGGAATCATGACAGAATCGTGAATTTTATGAAACTGCACTGCAAAAAAATACTCGAGATAGATCAAAAATCTCATTTTACGGCGTATAAACAAAGAGTGGGTTTTGTGACAGATAAGCATACCGAATATGCATTTTTCGATTATGATTAAAGATATCTGTTAGCTTTCAAACAATTAGCAGAGCCTTCCGTTAGGAGTAAGCCTATGCAACTAGAAAGAATCGAGATTTCTGGCTTTCGAGGTATCAAGCGCATGTCATTGGCGTTTGACGAGCTAACCACGCTCATTGGTGAAAATACTTGGGGTAAGTCTTCACTATTAGATGCCCTTTCCGTCGTTCTGCCCTCAGACGGTGTGCCATACCACTTTGAAATGACCGATTTTCATGTCGATTACTCAGTTTCACATCCACAGTCTCAACATCTTCAAATTGTCCTATCGCTCAAAGCCAACGACAAGAGCGAGCTGAATGCAGGCCGTTATCGCAAGCTCAAGCCAATCTGGGTCCAAGATGAATTCGGTGTTTATCGAATTTATTACCGAATCAGCGCGACTTTGGAGCAGTATGAAACCACCACCCACTATGCATTCTTAGGCCTAGATGGTAACCCTCTCAAGCTTCACCATTCAGAAAAGCTCGCACAAGAATTGATGACCTTGCACCCAGTAATTCGATTACGCGATGCAAGGCACTTTGATCGTCCTTTTAATGCCAAGTCACTTAACCATAACGCGCCTATCAATGGTAACGGGAATGGAAATTCGAACAATGGCAATGGCAATGGCAATGGCAATGGCAATGGCAATGGCAATAATGGTAACGCACGCCAAGCTCGAATTGAAAAACGAATCGATAATACATGCCGTCGTCTAATGGCTATCCCTGGGCATGTAAACAAAGGCGAGATGCGCAGCAGCTTACAGTCAATGCAGAGCCTGATTGAACACTACTTTTCCTTCAAGAGTAATTCGCGTCGTAACCCAAGAAAACAAAGAGATGGCTTGCTCTATTCAGCTGGGGCTAATGATCAGAGTATTCATCAACTTGTTGAAGAAACCAAGAATAAACAAACTCGTTTATTATTCATGGGTTTACTGAACGCTTACCTACAAGCGAAGGGACCAAATGACTTAAGACGATGTGCGCGTCCGCTTTTGATCCTCGAAGATCCCGAAGGTCGATTGCACCCTACTCACTTGGCGAGGGCTTGGAGCCTGATGCAAAAGCTGCCAATGCAGAAAATCCTCACTACTAACAGTGGTGAGTTGCTTGCCGCGGTTCCATTACAATCTATTCGTCGTTTGGTTCGTCAATCAGACAAAACCATCGCTAATCAACTGAACATGAACCACTTCAGCAAAGATGAATTGAGACGTATTGGTTTCCATATTCGGTTCCATCGCTCTGGTGCGTTATTCGCTCGATGCTGGCTGTTAGTTGAAGGTGAAACCGAAGTTTGGCTGTTTAATGAACTGGCCAACCAATGCGGATATAACCTTGCAGCCGAAGGTGTACAGATTATTGAGTTTGCTCAGTCTGGGCTCAAAGCTTTAATCAAAGTCGCACAAGAATTTGGCATCGATTGGCACGTGGTCACCGATGGGGATGCCGCAGGTAAAAAGTACGCAGCAACGGTTCACTCCAAGCTTGGTAACGATCAAGAACGTCATCGTTTAACCGAGTTACCAGATAAAGACATCGAACACTATTTGTATATGAATGGATTTGAGAGCTTTTTCAGGGACATGGTCAAGATCCCTTATGATCACCCTATTCCGCCGAAAAAAGTAGTGGCTAAAGTATTGAAGAAACATGCAAAACCGGACCTCGCTTTAGCGATAGTTTCCCATTGTGAGAGCCGCGGTCAAGAATGCATACCACTGTTATTACGCTGGACACTAAAACGAGTGATCACCATGGCGAATGGGAATACCTAAGCCTTTAGCTTCTCTGATAGACGCTATAAGTTCTTCTGTAGATAAGGTCATCGTATTTTTAGAGTAACCAAAATCAAAAAAGGCACACCAAGTGGTGTGCCTGTATAAATTGATATACAAATTAATTGGGGGTTATCTTGCAAGAGTTCACAGTAACTAAAGTATCGTTGCTTAACGTATTCGTTACGCCTTTGCTTGTTTAGCGTGTTGTTCAACCACTTCCGAAGATTGAGTTGATTTTGCGTGAAGCCACAAGCCCGTAGCTTTCATCAAGTATCCAAATACTCCGCCAAGTAGTAAAGAAGGCACAACTAATTGCCAGTCACCACCTGCAGCAAACGTCGCACAGCAACCAATGAAGGTCCCTGGGATATAACCTAACCACGCTTGTTTTGCTTGAATACACATAAAGAAAGCGACAATAGCCGTAATCACATAGCCTAAAATCTCTAACCCTGCGAAGGTTGAGCTTTCGATAATCACCATTGCCCAGAATACGCCTGTCATGTTGGTCAGTAAGCTACCTGCCAATCCTTTTACACCGCCTGTTGGCGAAGCAAAGTAACTGGTGCAACCTAAGAAACCTGCCCATGACAATAAGCCGAAAGAGATAGCTATCCATCCCCAAAGACCTGACAAAATACCTGTTGTTAATGAAATCGCGACTAATGTACTCATACTATTTCTAAAGCCTAATTACGTAATTGAACGTAACCGGATTTAGCCTCACTTAAAATCAAGTAAGCATACTATGGTAAGAACGTCTTCTTTTAGCCGATCATGATCACATTAATAATGTACGCGAATGTGCATTTATCACTAGATAGAGACCGGAATCGCTTATTCAACATATTTAGTTATTAGCGTTGGTGTTGAATAGCCACTAAAGAACGGACGGTTTGCCTTTCATCATCCGCTTGCCTTCACGCTTGATACATTCAGCAAGTGGGTTTTCTGCCATATCGGCACGCCAAATGAATGAAAGCGTACGTTCCATCTCAAGCTCTGGAACATTCAGGGTAACGAGCTGACCTGATTCAACAAACTGCTCAACGTCTAGATAAGGTAAACACGTTAAATATGGGCCGTTTGCTACCAAACTTCTTAAAACGGGAACGTGTTCATACTCTCGCCAAACATCAAGATCACCAATTAAATGATGAATAGAACTATCAAAAACTTTGCGAGTACCCGAACCGTGTTCGCGTAATACCCACTTCGCTTGCTCTAGTTGCGCCAAACTCACTCTTTCACGCTTCGCAAACGGGTGATGAGCGGATGCAACCACGGTTAAATGGTCCGTACACCAGACTTCTTGATGAACTCTGCTGTCGTCACAACGGCCTTCGATAACACCCAAGTCATATTTGTAATCTAATACGCCATCGATAACGGCATCGGTACTTTGTACACCGAGCGAGATTCGCATCTCTGGAAAGTCGTTATCAATAATACTGATGAGGTCTGGTACCAAGTGCTCTGCGGGGGTTTGGCTCGCACCTAATTTGAGCTCTCCGCTCAATAAATGCTGTTCGTAAAAACCCATTTCGATTTGCTGCGCGTCTTGCAGTAAACGCTTCGCTTTGGGCCTTAGCCACATGCCCCAATGAGTAAGGGCCATTTGCTTGCCCTGCCTTTCAAACAAAGGCCTACCAAGCATTTTTTCCAACTGTGCTAGAGACATACTTGTCGCAGATTGAGTCAACGCCAACTTGTCTGCTGCAATACTAACGCTCCCGGAATCTGCCACTGCATCAAATACCGCGAGTTGCTTTAATGAATAACGCAAAATTCATCCTTAATGCTTTTAATTATTTGTGTCCTATTGCTCTGTTTTTGTTAAGCCGATGAGCAATCAATTTCATTTTACGCGTAACCCAATCTATATCAATAAATTTGATGTGGTTTTTAAAAATTATCAATTTTACCTCTATCGACCAACCCCCTAATCTGGAATGGCAGGACAAAACGAGCCCTGCAAAACATTACTGATTAACCATTACGGATTAACCAAGTCATTAACACTAGGAATTACACATGACGGATTGTTCAAGGGGGGGATATGGCAACCAGCACTTCTGAAAATCATCAACTGTTCTCACCAACAGAAATGATGGCGGAAGCAGAAAAGTTTGCATTAAGCAAAGCAAATAAAACCAGCAGCATGACTTTAAGTTTAGCGATCATGGCTGGCGCATTCATCGGGCTTGCTTTTTTATTCTACATCACGGTAACCACAGGCAGCGCTGATGCTGGATGGGGATTGAGTCGCTTAGCCGGCGGTCTAGCATTCAGTATGGGGTTAATCCTGATTGTGATTTGCGGTGGCGAGCTGTTTACCAGCTCAGTGTTATCAAGCATTTCATGGGCTAACAAGCAGATTACCTTCACTAAGATGCTGTCTATTTGGGGCAAGGTCTATGTCGGTAACTTTATCGGTGCCATGTTCCTTTTGGCTCTAGTAAGCGCAGCTGGCTTGTATCAATTGGATGGTGGGCAATGGGGTTTAAATGCTCTGAATATTGCTCAACACAAACTACACCACAGCCCTGTTCAAGCTTTCGCTTTGGGTGTGCTTTGTAACTTATTGGTGTGTTTAGCCATTTGGTTAACGTTCAGCTCTGCTAATGCCATGACCAAAGCGATGATGACCGTATTACCCGTAGCAATGTTCGTTAGTTCAGGCTTTGAACA
This sequence comes from Vibrio sp. 070316B, assembly GCF_013114115.1. Classification (NCBI taxonomy): domain Bacteria; kingdom Pseudomonadati; phylum Pseudomonadota; class Gammaproteobacteria; order Vibrionales; family Vibrionaceae; genus Vibrio; species Vibrio sp. 070316B. Next base: position 62,476 of record NZ_VTYC01000030.1, read on the forward strand.
CTGTGTGGCGAATATGTTCATGGTTCCCCTAGGCATCACGATTCAAACATTCGCACCAGAAAGCTTTTGGATGCAAATTGGCGCAACACCAGCCCAGTATGCAGACCTAAACATCATGAAATTTGTCACCGCAAACTTGGTGCCTGTAACAATCGGCAACATTGTAGGTGGTTCGGTATTGGTCGGCTTAGCCAATTGGAGCATCTACCGTCGCCCACAACTTAAAGCAGCAAAAATTACTGCAATTACACAAACAACAGAAATTACGTCAGTTAAGGAAATTACTATGAACACAGCAACGACTATCAAGCAAATCATGAACACTCAACCAATTACACTAAGCGTAGAAATGCCTACATCAGTGGCAATTGATTCACTATTAGACGCTCAACTTGTTAGCGCTCCTGTTTGCGATGTTGAAGGTCGTCTGGTTGGTATCTTCTCTGTTCATGACGTAATGGTTGACCTTTGGTGCCAAGATTACATCCCAACTAAAGGCCAGAAAGTCGTAGACCTAATGAGCCGCGACGTTGTGGCAATCGATGCAAGCGACAAGCTAGTTGATGTGGCTGAGTTCCTATGTATTGACAAAGAGCAACTGTATCCGACTACTAGCATGGGCTTCGCAACTCGCCTGACTTCACTTTCTTTAGAAGAGCGTGCGAAAGCGATGAAAGTAAGCCAACCACATATGCTTCCAGTGTTGGAAAACGGTGTGATGGTAGGTGTTCTTACTAGAACTGAGGTGATGCTAGCACTTCGCCCAATCTACGGTGACCGCCTAAACGTGGTTCCAAAAGCGGAACTAGAAACGGCTTAACTGGCTAACGGGTTAACCCACTGTGGTTTAACATGCAACGGTTTAACTAGGAAGCGTATAGCTAACGACTGTTTTACTAGCTAACTAGAACAAGGGAAGCAATTAGGGATTAGTTGTTCTCCTCGAAAATCAGTCATGGCAACGTTGACTGGCTAAAAGTAAATGGTGGCTTAAAGCGCGACTAAAGGTTTGACACAAAACAGATCTAACCGCGTTACCATTTACCATAATAAAAAGGCGCAAAGTGAATACTTTGCGCCTTTCTCTATTTCTAACTGTCGTGTTCGGTATCTAGTGAATTTGATATTAATTAAAAGACGATACCTACAAGCGACCAGTAATCACTTGATTACTTTTTGACACCTTCAACGTGTAGATCCATGTCTACGTAGCTTGAAGCGCCCATTACTGGAATGTTGAAATCAGCAAGTTCTAGACGTGTTGTACCAACGAAACCAGCACGCTCACCACCCCACGGGTCTTGACCAGCACCAATGAACTCAGCTTCGATAACGATAGGCTTAGTTACACCGTGAAGTTTAAGGTCGCCCATTACTTCAAGTTTGCCGTCACCTTTATCGACCACTTTGGTACTGTTAAATGTCGCGTCAGAGAACTTACCAGCATCAATGAAATCAGAGCTACGAATGTGCTTATCACGCTCAGCGTGGTTAGAGTCAAGGCTCGTTGTATCAACGATCACGTTTACTTTTGATGCTTCAACGTTGTTTGCGTCATACGAGAAGTCACCAGAAAATGTGTTAAAACGACCTTGGATAAAGCTGTAACCCAGGTGGCTAACTTTAAAGTTTACAGAGGCGTGCGCACCTTTTGTATCAATCACGTAATCAGCAGCGTTAGCAGCGAAAGGCATTGCCATAGCGAATGCTAATCCTGTAGCGATAATTGACTTTTTCATTTTGAAGCTCCTATCATTTTTCGTAGCGTATCGTCTTTGTCGATAACATGGTGTTTTATCGCTGCTAAGGCGTGCACTGATGCCATTATGATCAGTACCCAGGCAGCATAGTAGTGAACCGTTCCTGCAAGATCAGATTGGTTTGCAAAAAGTTCACCCATACTAGGAACAGTGAACCAATTGAAAACGTCGATCCCACGGCCATCTGATGTAGAAATCAAATAACCTGAAATAAATAAAACCGCTAAGTTAACGTACATGAAGCCGTGCGCAATTTTTGCAGCTACAACTTCATAGGCTTTACCCTCTACGGTTGGTGACGCGGTAACTAACTTCCAAACCAAGCGAACTACAGTTACAGCGGCCAAAAGAATGCCTACCGAACGATGATAGTCTGGTGCAGTTTTGTACCACTCGCTGTAATATGAGAGGTCAACCATCCATAGGCCAACACCAAATAAACCAAAAATTGTTAGCGCTGAAATCCAATGCATCGCTCTTGCTAAAGGGTTGTAATTTCTAACGTTGTTGTCCATACATCTATTCCGAATGTTAACGATTGGTGTAGTTTTGCAAAGCGTACCCTACACTCAGTTTGTGTAACATAGTATTTACCAAGCTTTACATTGGTAACATCATTTCAAATTAAACGAGTTATTCAAAATTTTTGAACAAGTTTAGGCTTAATATTAAATTTCAACGATTTGCTCAATCTCGTAAAGCTCATCAGAAATGTCTAACATCTTACGTTCCATCACCTTTTGAGCGTCTTCTATCCCCTTGTTGTAGTAAACGGCACCAAACTTTTTACTGATGAAGTCGACCAGAAACTCAGTGTCGAACTGACCAAGCTCCACATCGAGCTCATCTTGGAGGTACTGTTGAAGCGTTTGAGTAAGTTCCGACTTCTGTTTTGAATCTAATTGAATGGTCATGACGATGTCCAAATAAAGTGTAGCTAGAACAATTGTGATTAACTGACTAAGATTAAGTTAACTGGCGATAACTTTGTTAACCAACCATAATCCTTCTAACTGATTAGAATTCCTCATAATTTAGAATACAGACCCTGGAAGTGCCAGTGCTATCCATAAAATCGCCTGGTAATCGCTAATTTTGATATAGGGATCAAGAACTCGCACTTTGCTAATAGGTAATGACACATCAATTACCGTACTATTGCCCATCAATAAGATAGTAACTATGTATAAGGGACTTCATTGTTATTAGATCTAGTGATTAAAAGCGTTAATCAATTTCAAGATGACTGCCTAAAACTATGTGAACACCACTACCCTACAGTGCATAACCAAGGGATCAGTGAGCATCACATCGGCAAAGCATTTGCTCGACGTATGGAGCACACCTTCGTATGCTTTAATCACGCAAGTAACATTAGCCCTTTAGAAATGCTTTCTTCCGGAGATACCCCTCGACACTTTCGAATCTCGTCGGAGATTGGGACCGTTTGGGTGATCAGCCATCATATGGTCAGCGCGGGAAAGACTTGCCGTAAAAAATTGATGATAGATGATCCGCACCAGAAGTTTTGGACACTGAGTTAAGTGAGTACAATCACTAACGAGGTGAACAATGACAACTAAGAAAACACGAATTAAACATGCTCCTGAATT